>JAYTGM010000537.1:0-21409 GCA_043733425.1 Terriglobia bacterium | reverse complement strand
TGATCTTATATGGGGAAGACCGCTTCACCCCGGCGAAAAAAGTTGCGATGGCGCTGAAGCACTTAATCAAGACTCAGTACCCCGGCGACAGTCTCCGTTGCGTGCTGTTTCACGATTCCGCGGAAGAACTAGACATCAGCCAGCTTGCGCGCGCCCAAGTCGGTCCTTATTACACCAACACCAGAGACGGCTTGATCCTGGCTCAGAAGCTACTCGCCAGAGAGCGCAAAGACATGCGGCAGATTGTGATGATTACGGATGGCAAGCCAAGCGCGCTCACGCTTGATGATGGCCGCATCTACCGCAACGCCTTCGGGCTTGATCCGCTGGTGATCAGTAAGACTTTTGAAGAAGTAAACCGCTGCAAGAAGCAGGGTATTCTCATTAATACCTTCATGCTGGCGCAGGATTATCAGCTAGTTGCCTTCGTCCAGAAAGTAACCGAAATGTGCCGCGGCAAAGCATATTTCACCACCCCGTATAATCTGGGCCAGTACTTACTAATGGATTACATGAACCGAAAAACCCGCACCATTCACTAAGGCGAGAAGCTATCGTGGCCGATACGCGCACAAAGAAGCAAAGAATCTGGATCATGAGTTCCGTCCGAACTGATAGGACCTAAACTTGAAGTCCGCCACTTACTTTTTTAAAGGTGCGGCCGTCACATGCGCTCCTGAAACACTCCCGGGAACTCCCGATATTGTATTTCCCGGCTGAAAGAAAGCCATCTTGGTTCACGGCCGATTTCGGTTTCCACTTGTGACTGCCACTCGGATCTTGCCTGGTCAGGATCTGGCCAAGTGACTTTATTTTGTTGGCAGAGCAGGATCAGCGTTTCACGGCAAGAGTCTCCAAGCGGGTCATAAGTATTGACCGATAACGCCCGAAGGCAGTTTAAGCCAAGTCAGGCAAACGGGCGTGTCCTCGCGTCCGCTGTTTTCTATTTTCTCCTGATCTATGCCGGGTTCTTTCTACTTTGCGCACGGGCGAGAACTGTTTGGTAAGGACTTGGTGTGTACCTACGGCCCGTTGGCGTATCTTGCGGTTCCAGAGAATGTCGGTGACAACCTGCATGCGGCGGCCGTGGTGCACATCGCGGTCTGATGCGTTCTCCTATACTTATTACAGAAACTTAGAGAAGGTTGTAACAGAGCATCCGCAGTATTGTTTTTGGTTGCTTTGATTTGTTCGAATCGGCTCTACTTCTTTAAATGAGACTATTTGCTGGTCATCATTTCGATGCTTTCCCTGATTCTTCTCATGAGAAGGATCAGGGAGACCCGTTCCTTTTGGGAATTTTCGCAATCATTTACGGGGCTTGAATTTCTGGTCAAGTTTAGCGGGTTTATTCTCATTGCTCTACTGCTCGCGATCTATGTGGTGTCGCGCCTTCACGTTGTAAAGTCGGCAGGGCCCAGTCTGGGCTTACCATGCTATTTCGCCTTCTTCCAGATGCGGCATCTTTTTCGTTTCGAATCAACTATCTACTACTCAACACGCCTCTCTTGCATACGCTCTGGAAAGAAAATCGCGTTGTGGACTCGATTGTAGCCTTTTCCCTTTTGGGCCCCGGCCTTCCCTATTTGCATTGCGGCGGAATTCGGTTTTACGATGTTCTCGGAACTGCGGTCCGAGTCAGCTGAGGGGAATTCCGCGCCACGCGAATTGCGACGGCCGTTGGATACAAGGCAACAAGTGAATCCGAACTGCAAGATCGGTTGCGCGATCTCATCCTGATCTATACAAACACAACTCTATGTCAAGACCCTTTAGCCCGGGTTCTACAAGTGGTTCACAAAAGTTTTAGCTTTATTTCTCATTTTATTTGCAGTAACTTACGCGCCAGAATGCCTTCTAACTGCTGAAGCGGCCTATACAATCCAGCCAGAAGGAGGTACAAAAACTGGTTTATCTTATTTTGATCTTAAAGCTGTTTCCTGTCATTCTCGGGGCGGTCCAGGCGGTGGAGTTAGCAATGCCAATTCCATCTGCCGGGAAAGCAAAACTTGATCTTGTGTTGGGCACCGTCTCTGATGTATATGCGTCCACACAGCAAGTCAGTCCGGAAATGCCGCTAGACCGGCTGATGGCTCTTGTTACGCAGATCGTGGCCCGTGTTGTCGCAACATTCAACGCGCTCGGTCTGTTCAAGAAGAGCTAGCTCCCATCGGGCGCGCGTGTTCTTACAACGCGCGCCCTTTATACTTAGTGCATGCAAGACGTCATGGAGCTGGAAAAGCTCCATCTCCTACAAAATTACGCCCGGTATCCACTTGTGCTCTCGCACGGGGAAGGCACCCGCCTCTTCGATACAAACGGCCGTTCGTATTTAGATCTCATTTCAGGAATCGGCGTAAATGCCCTTGGCTACAATCACCCGCGCATCACCAAGGTCATTCAGGAACAGGCCGCGCGCCTGATCCACACCTCAAACCTCTACTATCATCAGTTCCAAGGGCCGCTTGCCAACCGCATAGCCGCTGCCAGCGGTTTGGACCGCGTCTTCTTCGGCAATACTGGCACAGAAGTGGTGGAAGGCGCGTTGAAGATGGCCCGCGCGCACGGCACGAAAATTAATCCCAGCAAGTTTCAGGTCATCTCGCTTGAAAATTCGTTCCACGGCCGCACATTAGGTGCCCTTTCTGTTACAGGTCAGCCCAAATATCGCAAGGATTTTGAACCTTTACTGCCAGGCGTACAGTTCGTTTCGAAAAACGATTGCAGCGCCCTCGAAGCGGCTTTTAGCGATCGCACATCGGCCTTCATCGTCGAAGTGATTCAGGGCGAAGGAGGCATTTTTCCCATTTGCCGGAACTACCTCGGCCGCGCCCGCGAGCTGTGCACAAAATACAACGCTCTTCTGATCTTCGACGAGACGCAATGTGGAGTGGGCAGGCCGGGTACGTTCTTTGCATACCAGAACATGAATCCTGTGATTCTGCCAGACGTTATGGTTGCCGCCAAGCCAATTGCCTGCGGCCTTCCCTTAGGGTTTATCGCTGCTACGGAAGCAGCGGCGGCTTCCATCTCACCCGGCATGCATGGTTCAACCTTCGGGGGCGGCCCGCTCGCTTGCCGTGTCGCACTGGAATTCTTTGACATTCTGGATGAACTGCTGCCCCAAATGCGCAGAGTAGGTGCCTATTTCCGGGAACGGCTTTTAGACCTCAAAGCGAAGCACGAATCCGTTCACCAGGTTCGGGGTCAGGGACTTATGCTCGGGATGGAAATGAAACAACCATGCCCCGAACTGGTGACAGCAGCCATCCGGGAAGGCTTGCTCATCAACTGCACACACGGCAGTACGCTTCGTTTTCTGCCGCCCTATACTATCGTCGAAGCTGAGGTTGATGAAGCCATCGCAATCCTGGACAAGCTTCTTCTATCCGTTTAGCTTGCCAGCACTTCGCGGGTGCCTCGTACAATCATCACTTCTTCGTTGGTTTTCATTACGCGCACCGGCGGGTTTCCCAGGGCTTTCAAACCTAGGGAGATCCGCTCCCGCACTTCAGGCGAGTTTTCGCCAATGCCGCCAGTGAAAATAAGCAGGTCCAAGCCGCCAAGCGCCGCGGCGAATGCGCCTAGAAACTTTCGCGCTTGATAGCAATACACTTCCACTGCTTCGGCCGCAGCCGGGTTCATTGGGCTCGCTTGAATCAGCTCCTGCATGTCAGACGTCAAACCGGATAGGCCCTTCAATCCGCCTTCCTTTGTCACAAGCCGATTCACCTGGTCCGCGGTCATTCCCCGCGCCCTCATCAAGTACAGCAGCACCCCGGGATCCAGATCCCCGGACCGGCTGCTCATCATAAAGCCGCCAGTAGGGGTCAAACCCATGGAAGTATCCACGCTTGCGCCGTTTAGAATTGCGGCCATGCTGGAGCCATTCCCCAGATGTGCCACGATGAGCCGCTGTGGAAGCGCGCCCTCCCGCCTCAGGTCACTCACAATATACGCGTATGACAGACCATGAAACCCGTAACGAATTACCCCCGCATCGGCCAGTTCACGAGTCAGGCCATAAAGCTGCGCCACCCGCGGCATGCAGCGATGGAACGCTGTATCGAAGCAAGCGACCCCTGGCAAATCCGGCAGCGCTTTAGCCACTGCCGCAATCACCGCAAGCTGGTCGGGCATATGATCTGGCGCAAGACCCTCCAGCTCTTTGAGTTCATTTCGCAGGTTTTCTGTAATCCGTTCCGGAGCGATATGATCGGGCCCGCCATGCACAATCCGGTAGCCCACCGCTTCAACTCCATCCAAATGCCCGTCCGAGCGGAGCTTCGCGAGAATTGCCCCGATCGCAGTATCCCGGTCGCGCATGGCATCTCCGGAAACCTTGCCGCTGGCGACTTCCTGCTCGTCGGAATAGACCGAATACTTGATGCTGGACGATCCGCTATTGATGGTGAGGACCGTCATTTAAAGCCGCGCAGCCGCTTCAGAGCGCCGGTGCAACTCCTCCTCCGCGCGATGCCAGTCCTCGTCAGGCGATCCGATCGGGCTGCCACGTTCCTGCCAGTAATGATAGGCAAGCAGTTCAATTTCGTTCAGTAATTCCTCTTCATGACCGGCATTCTGTTCGTCTGGATGGGTACCGTGGTGTGAGCGATGCCGGAGCTTTCTGGACATATCCGATTATCCTAAGTTCAGCGGCATCTGCTGATCGGCCAACGTGCTCTTATGAACAGATTTACACTTTTAGGCCTTCTGGCCCTCACGGGTTGCTCGCCCTCGCAAGAGTTGGCGGGGACTCTGCACGTCGCCGCAGCCAGCAATCTTTCGCGCATTTTTCCAACGCTCGCCCGTGCCTGCCACGGCTCGACCGGCCTTACCCTTGTGCCGAGTTTTGGAAACACCGCACAACTTGCACAACAGATAGAAAACGGCGGACCCTTCGATTTGTTCCTCGCGGCGGACACCAGTCATATCGCCAGCCTCGAAATTGTGCATAAAATGCTTTTGAATTCCGTGCACAATTATGCACAAGGCCGCTTGGTTCTCTACGCGCCGCGCCGCCCCGATATTCGCAGGCTGGAAGATTTGGCGCTCCCGTCGGTCAAGAAAATCGGCATCGCCAAGCCGGAATTAGCGCCCTATGGGAAAGCGTCTATTGAAGCTTTGACAAGCCTTCATTTGTGGGGCGCGCTGGAACCGAAAACCGTCTACGGACAAAATATTTCAGCTGTTCTGCAATTTGTCGATAGCTCTAACGTAGACGCCGCCTTCACCGCTCTGGCATTGGTCAATGAGAGCCCCGGCAACAAGGTTCTGGTGGATCCATCGCTGCACGCGCCACTGAATCAGGCGCTCGGAATTCCGGCAGGCACGCAACACGCTGAACAAGCCCGCCGCGCCGCTGCCTGGTTTCTTTCCGCCGAAGCACAAGGGATATTCAGCAAATCCGGTTATGGAATTGCCAGCCAAGATCCCGATAGAATGCGGCCCGCCACGGACGCTACCGTAAAGCCATGACCGAAGCCGCACCAGCTTATTGGCAAGCCATTGAATCGCGGGATGGCTCCCAGGACGGCACTTTTGTATACGCGGTAAAGACTACCAGGATTTTCTGCCGGCCATCCTGCCCATCGCGGCGGCCTTTGCTGGTCAACGTTCAGTATTTTAATGCTCCAGCAGCGGCGGAAGCTGCTG
Source organism: Terriglobia bacterium (assembly GCA_043733425.1). Classification (GTDB taxonomy): domain Bacteria; phylum Acidobacteriota; class Terriglobia; order Bryobacterales; family Bryobacteraceae; genus JALYXI01. Next base: position 15,754 of record JAYTGM010000537.1, on the reverse strand, counting down.
GTTACCGCGCTTGCAAACGCTGCCGTCCTCAAGATGCTGTTCATCCGGAAGCTTCTCTGATGGGAGCCGCATGCCGCTACATTGAAGACCACAGGGAAGGTTTTCAGCTTTCCGGCCTGGCCCGTCACATGGGGTACAGCCCATTTCATATCCAGCGGCTGTTTAAATCGGCACTGGGCATCACGCCTCGCGCTTATTCGGAATCACGCCGGCTGGCTGCCCTGAAAAAAGATCTTCGCGAAAATCACCCGGTGACGGAATCACTTTATAATGCGGGCTATTGTTCCAGCAGCCGCGTGTATGAAAACTCCGGGGCCCAGTTTGGCATGACGCCCGCCACTTACCGCAAACAAGGCCGCGGAACACAGATTGGCTTTACCATCGCACCGTCGTCTCTCGGGCTCGTCCTGGTCGCCCAGACAAGCCGGGGAGTTTGCTCCATCGCCTTCGGCGCGAGCGAATCTGAACTGGAAAGCGCTTTAAGGAAGGAGTTCTCTTCGGCAACCATCACCAAAGCCCATTCCCCTCATATTGCCGCTCTGCTAGCCCACCTTCACGGTACGGAACGTCTGCTACGGCTGCCGCTGGATATTCAGGCAACTGCGTTCCAGCGGCGTGTTTGGGAGCAATTGCAAAAGATCCCTTATGGCGAAACGCGCTCCTATTCAAAAATCGCTCAGGCGCTTGAGCAACCCACTGCCGCTCGTGCCGTGGCCCGCGCGTGTGCGGCGAACCCGGTCGCGCTTGCGATTCCCTGCCATCGCGTGGTGCGCGAAGGTGGCGCGCTCAGCGGGTACCGTTGGGGCGTCAACCGCAAACAGGCTCTCCTCGATAAAGAGAGAGAATAAAAAGTTGCAGCAATCGCTACTTTTCGTCCCGGAACAACGCGTTTTCACAGTCACTGAGCTGAATGGCGCAATCCGCGCCACGCTCGATCAAGAATTTCAGGATCTGCGCGTTTCAGGAGAAATCAGCGGTCTCCGCATGGCACAGAGCGGGCACGCCTACTTCACACTGAAAGAACACGAATCGCAAATTCGCTGCGTTTGCTTCCGGTCTACTTACCGTTACCTGAAGTTCAAACCGCTCGATGGGATCGCTGTCGTGGCGCGTGGCCGCCTGGATGTTTTCGAAGCCCGCGGCGAATACCAGCTCATGGTGGAGGGTCTGGACCCGCAAGGCCACGGAGCCCTGCAATTGGCTTTTGAACAGCTCAAGCAAAAGCTGCGCCTTGAAGGCCTCTTCGAAAACGATCGCAAGCGCGTTCTGCCCAAGTTTCCGCGCAACATCGGGATGGTCACCTCTCCGCGCGGTGCCGTCATCTCCGACATGATCCACGTATTGGAACGGCGCTTTCCGGGGCTGCAAATACGGATCTTCCCGGCTCAGGTGCAAGGCGAAACTGCCATTGAAGAGCTATGCCGCGGCTTGGAATATTTCTCGCGTAACCCATGGGCCGATATCGTGATTCTGGCGCGGGGCGGTGGTTCGCTTGAGGATTTGTGGAGCTTCAATTCTGAAGCCGTGGCACGCGCTATTGCAGCCTCCACGGTGCCGGTGATTTCAGCCGTGGGTCACGAAACGGATGTCACTATCGCAGATTTCGTTGCGGATTTGCGCGCCCCCACGCCCTCCGCCGCGGCCGAAATGCTCTGCTGCACGCGCGACGAACTGCTGGCGCGTATTGCAGGCTGCGAATTGAGGCTGGTGCAGGCTGTCCGCTTTCGCCTTTCAGAAAGCGCGCGCCTTGTAGGCAGGCTGGGCACGGACCGCGCGGCGACTCTGCTGCATCGGCAAATCGGCCGCAACCTGCAACGTACGGATGAGAAAGAGTCCCGCTTGCGCGAAGCCATGCGGAAGCGCAGTAGCGCAGCGCTAGCCACAGTTTCCGCTCTTGAAGCGCGTCTGCGCTACCACGATATGCGTCCGCGTCTTGCACAAGACCGGCACCGCCTGGAACGCGGCACCGCAGCGCTTACGCAAGCAGTGAACCTGATTATTTCACGCAGACAGCAGCGCTTGGAAACCGCGACAGCTAAGCTTGAGCAGCTCAGCCCGCTTCGGATTCTGGATCGCGGTTATGCAATTGTGCGAAATAATGCGGGCTTAGTAAAAAGCCCTAAGGACGCTCCACCGCACTCAGAGATTCAGATTCAATTCGCGAAGGGGCAACTCGCCGCGGTCACCACCGAGCGGCGCGATTAGCTCTTCGCCTTGCCCAGCCGCTTCGCGTAGCCTTCTTTGTTTACCTGCCGGGAACGGCCGATCGCCAAAGCATCCTCAGGCACATTGTGCGTCAGGACGCTGCCCGCGCCCACGTAGCTGTGCCGGGCAAGCTCGATGGGAGCCACCAGCGTGGAGTTGCTGCCCACGAAACTGCTATCCCCAATTTTGGTTCCATGCTTATGAACGCCGTCATAGTTACAGGTGATGGTCCCGGCTCCAATGTTCACTCCCGCGCCGATTTCCGCATCACCCAGGTACGCCAGATGCATGGCCTTGGTGCCTATACCCAACGTTGACTTCTTCAGCTCCACAAAGTTGCCGACATGAACGTTTTCGCCCAGGTGGTTGCCCATGCGAAGCCGGGAGTATGGTCCGGCATGTACGCCGCGCTCAAGCTTCGAGGTGCCAATCATCGTAAACGGCTGGACCTCAACCTCATCGGCCAGTTCCGAATCCACAATCACGGAGCAGGCACCGATGCGGCAGTTTTCTCCCACAATCGTTTTCCCCCGCAACTGCACAAACGGTTCAATCACCGTATCCATCCCGACCGTCACGTCAGCATCCACAGTGACCGTTTCCGGTTTCTCCACCGTCACGCCATCCAGCATAAGCTGATTGATTTTGCGTGCTCGGAAGGTGTGGTCCACCCGCGCCAGTTCCACTCGGTTGTTGATGCCCAGCAGTTCCGCTGAATCCTTCACTTTTAAGGCATGTACGGCATGGCCGGACCGGATCAGGATCGCGATCATGTCGGTCAGATAGTATTCGTTGGCCGGGTTATCGCAACCAAGCTGATCGATATATTTCCAGAACAGCCGCGCGTCGAAACAATAAACTCCCGCGTTGATTTCCTTAAGCGCCAATTGTTCCCGGTTCGCGCTCTTCTGTTCTACGATGCATTCCACCTCGCCGGTTTCGGTTCTGATAATGCGGCCATAGCCCGTCGGGTCTGCCAGCTTTGTCGTCAACATTGTGCAGCCACCAGAATGCTGGCGCTGGTAATCGATCAATGTTTCGAGGGTGGAGGAAAGTATCAGAGGACAATCGCCATAGAACACAACCAGTAAGCCGCCCAACTCCGTTAACTGATCGCGTCCGCATAGAATGGCGTGCCCGGTGCCTTTCTGCTCCTGCTGATGAATGAAGTTGGTGCCATACGCAGCAACCTGGGCTTGGACCTCTTCCGCCTGGTGCCCCACCACCACGAAGGTATGCTGGGCTGTTGCCACGCTCAGCGCGGTGCGCACGGTTTGCTCAATGAGCGTTCGACCGCCAGCAGAGTGCAACACCTTCGCCTTGCGGGACCGCATGCGGGTACCCAGGCCGGCAGCCAGAATTACTACGCTTACGTCATCCATATCGGTCAAGCTTCTATTCTCGTCTGCGGCGACCCTCCCGCGCGAGTTCAATCGCCACCGCGGCGGCCGCGTTTGGATTATGGCGGACTTGCGGGCCTTTTTCTATCAACGCCGCCGTAACCATTTCAATCCCCATGGCCTGGAGTGTATCGAAGTCATTCTCCACGGGACACACTCCCATGGATTCGTAACGCTTCAGAGCTGCTTTATGAATGGGGCTGGAGTTGACGATCGCATAATCGATCAGCCGGGGAACGCGGGCGTGCTTCTGAATGGCGAGTATGTGGTCGGAGGCGCGGAAATCGATCGTCTCACCGGGCTGCCACATAAGATTGACGAAATACGCCTTCACGGCCAGCGAATCCGCAATTGCTTTTGAGACTCCCGCCACCAGCAGATTCGGAATCACGCTAGTGAAAAGAGAACCGGGTCCCAGTGTAATCAGATCCGCGGAGGCGATGGCAGCCAGCGTTTCAGCTAGCGGCCTGCACACGCGCGGGCGCAGCCAGATCCGCTTAATCCGCCGCCTGCTGCGGCTGATTTTTGTTTCGCCTTTCACGATTGTGCCATCTTCCAGTTCCGCCTCCAGCTGCACATTGCGTGAGGTGGAAGGGTAAATGGAGCCCATAATTGCGAGTGCTTTCGATGACTGCTTGACCGCCTCGGAAAACTCTCCCGTGATGTGCGTCAAGGCCGTTAAGAACAGGTTTCCGAAGCTGTGCCCAGCTAGGCCGCGGCCGCTTGCAAAGCGGTACTGGAACAGCTTCGCCAGCAGCGCTTCATCCTCAGAAAGCGCCACCATGCAGTTGCGGATATCACCGGGCGGAAGTATTTCAAAGTCACGCCGCAGCCGGCCGGAACTGCCGCCGTCATCGGTGACTGTCACCACTGCGGTGATGTCTAGCGGAGCATACTTCTTGAGCCCTTTCAGAAGGGCGGAAAGACCGGTACCTCCGCCCATTGCGACCACACGCAGAGGAGGTTGAGTTCCATCCATACGAGGCTATCTGGCGATGGCCAGTCGAGCAGGCCGGTAGTTCAAAATGGACCCGATTGCTTTTCCGGGTATAGAAGCTGCTGAATGCGCGGCTGTTGCGCAATGGGTGCCAGGTCAGCATCCTGCCGGGCCGCCATACGGTTGACCGGATTCAATTCTATGGCGTGTTTCAGATTCTCGAAAGCAGTATCGGTATCGCCAGAGATTCCAGCACACAAAGCCAGCGCGTAATATAGGTGGTCGGTTGAGGTATTCCCATCCTGACGAATCAATTGCATGGCGCAATCAAGATGCTTGCGGGCGACATCTATATCGCGAGCATTCAAGCGCTCGATGGCGTAGTTGTAATGATCGTCCAACGTGTCTAAAGAAACCTCTGGCTTGCCCAGGCGGCGCTCGCACATAATGACGTGCAATTTGGCATTGTGCGAAATTGCTTTCTGAGGCCCCGTTGTTGCGTCCTGGAAGACCGTTTTCGCTTCACGAAACTGTTGATTACGGAATAGCTTCATAGCGCTGTCAAAAAGCTGCAGCTGCTTTTCAGATTCCGTGTGAGGTCGGCCCTTAGGCGAAGGACGGACCATCACGCCATCATGCAAAACGCTCTGCGGCATATTACCGATCTTCGGAGTTATTGCTTTCTTCTTAATGGCCATACGTCGCAGCCTCACCAAGCTGCATTAGATAGCTTTATGTTGTAACAGATACCGCAACCGTAGTCAAAATACGAGCATTCTCTATTTTGAACTCTGCCATTCTGAAACGAAATGAAGCAGGATAGAAGAATCTTGTCTACCTTCGCCAAACTCTCCGCACTAACTGCCCTGGTCTTCTCAAGCGCTTGCGCTCAAAGTTGGCCCGGGGGCCCGGCACTCGATGAGGCGATCAATCAAGCCATTGCCCAAGGCAAAATTCCAGGGGCGGTTGTTTTGATCGGGCATCGCGGACAGGTGGTTTACAGGAAAGCATACGGCAGCCGCGCGTTGCTCCCGGTAAAAGAACCCATGACCGTGGACACCATCTTCGATTGCGCTTCGCTCACGAAAGTGGTGGCGACCACTTCCAGCATCATGCGGCTTTTTGAGAACGGCAAAATCCGGCTGGCCGATAAAGTCACGGATTATCTACCTGAATTTCAGAATGGCTCAAGCGGCCTGACCATTCGTGACCTCCTGATTCACTTTTCCGGTCTGCGGCCCGATGTGGATCTTGTACCGGAATGGAGCGGCTACCAAACCGGAATCGATAAAGCCTTGCAGGATAAACCGGCAGGCGCGGCGGAAACCAAATTTGTTTATAGCGATATCAATTTCCTGCTGCTAGGCGAAATTGTGCGCCGCGTGGGCGGAGAGCCCCTGCCGGATTTCGCGCGCGACAACATCTTTGCCCCGCTCGGTATGTCCGAGACACGGTTTCAGCCGCCGGACATTCTGCGCTCCCGCATCGCACCGACAGAAAAGCTGTCCAGTGGAGAAATATTGCGTGGCATCGTTCACGATCCGACGGCACGCTTTATGGGGGGCATCGCGGGGCACGCTGGGCTGTTTTCCACCGCCGATGACCTTGCGAAGTTTTGCCAGATGATGCTGAATTTGGGCACAGGTGCGAATGGCGCGCAGCTTTTCAGCCCCGCAACAGTATTGAAGTTTACCTCGCCACAGACTCCTTTCGGGCAGCCGGTCTTACGCGGGTTGGGGTGGGATATCGATTCGCCTCTTTCCGGCAACCGCGGCGAACTGTTTCCCATTGGCACCTCTTATGGACATACAGGCTTTACCGGCACATCGCTCTGGCTCGATCCAGGCTCGCAGACTTATGTGATCCTACTAGCGAATTCCGTCCATCCCAGCCGCGGAAAATCCGTCACGTCTTTGCGAGGGCGCGTAGCGACTTTGGTGGCTACACAAGTGGGAGCGGGAGCATCCGCCGCACCGGCTACGCCAACCATGACCGGGCTGGACGTATGGGAGGCGCAAGGTTTCCGGGCACTGGCGGGAAAGCGTGTCGGGCTGATTACAAACCACACGGGAATCGATTACGCTCGAAACCGCAACATCGACGTAATGCGCAAGGCGGGCGTAAATCTTACGGCGATCTTCTCACCGGAACACGGAATTTTGGGTGTGGAAGACAAGCTGGAAGTTGAGAACACGAAGGACGCCGCAACGGGCATACGCGTTTGGAGCCTCTATGAAGGAAAAAATCGGCGTCCTACAAAGGAGATGCTGCGGGGCGTGGACGTTCTGGTATTCGACATTGCGGACGTGGGTGCCCGTTATTACACCTACGTCTCCACCATGGCATATGCAATGGAAGAAGCCGCGAAAGCCAAGATTCCTTTCTATGTCCTTGACCGACCGAACCCCATCACAGGCACCCATGTAGAAGGCCCGATGATCGACCGCAGCCAGCTATCGTTCATTGGTTATTTCCCCATTCCTGTACGCCATGGCATGACGGTTGGCGAGTTGGCCCAAATGTTTAATGCGGAAAACCGTATTGGAGCAAACCTGACGGTGGTGCAGTTAGAAGGCTGGCGGCGGGAAGAGTGGTTCGATGAAACAGGGCTGCCTTGGGTGAATCCTTCTCCCAACATGCGCTCGCTGAATGCGGCGTTGCTTTATCCAGCGGTGGGTTTACTGGAATATTCCAAAAATTACTCCGTGGGGCGGGGCACGGATTCGCCGTTCGAGGTGGTGGGTGCGGAATTTATCCGTGGCAGCGATTTCTGCCGCGAATTAACCAGCCGCGCGATTCCCGGATTTCGGTGTTACCCCATCACTTTTCAACCCAAAGCTTCTGTATTGGCCGGCAAGCTGGTTGAGGGGATCCGTCTGCTTGTGACCGATCGAAATCTATTTGATTCCGGCAAGCTGGGAGTGGATCTCATGGGCTCGCTACAGAGGCTCTATCCGGGCCGAATCGATTTTCAGGCGAATCAGAAACTGATTGGTGATTCAGCCCTGGTCCATGAAATTGAGCAGCGCCAAAGTACCGCTAAGATCATGGCTCTTCAAGCGGAAGCCCTCAAAGTGTTCCGCACGGTACGAAGCAAATATTTGCTTTATCGGTAACGAAAAGCGGGCAAACTACGACGAGATTGCCACGGCTTTTCCGTTGTCTAGGGAGCTTTTGTTTTTGGACCCCAGCGGACGGCCCCGCTTTTTAGTTCCCGCCATCCATGACGGAGGACGGCCTCGCCGCTTCCCACGCCCAATTGCCAGACGTTCCAGACTCAGGATCGCTTCTTCCAATTGTTCTCGTTCCTGCCGGAGATCGGCCAGGATTTTCGTGACGTCCATATAAAACTCCTCTCCTGAAATATTGTTCTAAAACTAGAACCAGATTATTTATCCCTGGTCTTAGATAAAGATTTACCTCAATTATTGGCGTTTTGCAATACTTTAGTTCTGAATTCAGAACAAAAAGGAGAGATTCGTACTATTCCGAGGCGCAAAAAGCCCGTAATGTCCCTAGCCCCAACGTTTAAGCCCGCGATAATGCAGCCTTAATTGGCTGTTCGGCGCTTCCAGAGAAAGTAAAACGGCAAACCAGCCGCGATAAGAACGATTCCCAGCACGCTTTCCCGTGGCGAGTTCATCAAAGTAACTACTTCAATCAAAAGAGCTGCTATGACGAATAAAGCGGGCACTACGGGGTACCCAAACGTCTTGTAAGGACGGTCCAGATCCGGGCGCTTGCGCCGCAGCACGAAAACAGCCGCCGTAGTCATTCCGTAAAGCAGCCAGCTTGCAAAGATCACGAAGGTGAGCAATTGATCGTAGCGGCCGGAGAGGACAACGATTGCGGCCCACGCGCTTAGGCCGAGGATGGAGATGCCCGGCGTGTGGAAAGCAGGATGCACACGCGCGAAGCTGCGGAAGAATAGCCCGTCCCGGGCCATGGCGTAGGGCACGCGCGAACCGGTCAGGATCGATCCGTTCAGTGCGGCGAAGATGGAGATCATGGCCGCGACAGCCACCGCGTTCGCACCGCCCGTGCCCAGAACTCGGCGCATCATTTCTGCCGCAACCCGATTCGTGACGCTTACTTCCGCAGCGCTTAACACATGAAAATAGGCCAGATTCGCAAGGATGTAAATTCCAATGACAGCTAAAGTGCCCCAGATTAAAGCGAGCGGCAAATTGCGGCGCGGGTGGCGGACCTCAGATGCCACCATGCCCACATTATTCCAGCCGTCATACGCCCAGAGCGCTGCCACCAGAGCCGCAACAAAACCAGTGAGCGTAATACTGGTGGCGGCGTCGCTCCGGATTACTGAAGTGGCAACCGCGTGTGCCGGGGAGAAAAACAGACCGGCAACGATCACGAATCCGATTAACGCCACCTTGGCTACTGTTACCACCACTTGTACATCGCCGCCCACGCGAACTCCAAAATAATTCAGCGCGGCAAGGCCCATAATCAGGAACATGGCAAAAAATTGGCCCGCGCGAATTTCAAGTGGCGCACCATTTTCACCGATGAAAGGCACCCGGATCCAGACCTGCTCCAAGCCGGGCCAGAAATTCGCAAGGTAATAGAAAAATCCTGTTGCCAGGGTTGCGATAGAGCCGCTTTTTGCTACCCACATCTGGGTCCAACCGTAAAGGTATCCCCAAACCGGGCCGTAAGCCTCATTTAGATAAACGTATTCACCGCCTGCTTCGGGCAACATGGCGGCCAGCTCGGCATAGGTAAGCGCACCAGCCAGAGTGAGCAGTCCGCCGACCACCCAAACCGCAAAGACCCACTCGACCGACCCTACGTGTTGGACCATGGTGCGTGGCACCAGGAAAATACCGCTGCCGATTACCGTTCCGACGACGATAGCGACGGCGCTCCACAAACCCAAGACACGTTTCAGTTCAGCCATTTCTTACACTCCGTTGAGGGAACACGAACGATGCGGCGTAGCCGCCCGCAAAAGTTGCCATACTGCCGATCAGAACCCACCAGGTGAAAGCAATGGAGGTATTGAATTTGACGTAAAGAATGACAGCTGTGCCGATGACCACACCGGTGATGGCCGCGCTTTCACCGGGGCGCGTAGTCAGCGAACCCAGCAGAAACACACCTAGCAGCAAGCCCAGCGTGACGGAAGCAATAGATAAACCTGAGGTGAGCACAGAGCCCCAATGGCTGGCTATCAAGCCAATCAGAACCAGCACCACACCCCAGGCGATAGTTGCAAAGCGCGCAATCCAAAGCAGTCTGGTTTGAGAGGCGTGATTGCGAAAGAAATCGATCACGGTCGTTGAGGCGAGCGAATTGAGTGCCGCGCTCAGATTGGCCATTGCCGCTGCTAATATAGCGGCCATTACCAGACCGGCGAGACCCGGCGGCATATTGTCCCAGATGAATTTCGGGTAAAGCCGATCGGCTGGAATGGGGGCGGGCAGGTGAGTGTCGGTGTAGTAAACCCAAAGCAGCAAGCCGATGAGCAAGAAAAGCGTGAACTGGAAGAACACCACTACCCAGCTAGCGAACAAGGCACGGCGGCTATCGGCAAGCGATTTTGCACTGAGCAGGCGCTGGACAATCAATTGGTCCGTGCCATGACTGGCTGTGGTGAGAAAGCAACCGCCCAGCACTCCGGCCAAGAAAGAATACGGCTTGGCAAAAAATTGCGCCAGCGTGGGGGCAAATGAAAAATCGATAATCTGAAATTTTCCAGCCGCGCCGGCCATTTGTGCAACATGCGGCCAGCCTCCGGGAATTTTCCCCAAAATGATGAAGAAGCTGGCGCCTGCACCAAGAACATACATGCCCATCTGGATGACATCGGTCCAGATCACGGCGTTCATGCCGCCTTTAAAGGTGTAGAACAGCGTCAGGCAGACAATCACGATGATTGAGGCAAGCTCGCCCGTTCCAAGCACAATGGAAATTACGATAGAGATTGCGAAGACGCGCACACCCTCCGCCAGGGAGCGGGTCACCAGGAAGATGGCGGCGGTCACTCTCCGGACATTCGGGCCAAAACGCCGCTGCATTAATTCGTAAGCGGTGTACATATGGCCGGAAAAATACTGCGGCAGGAAAAGCACGGAAATCACCACCCGCGCCAGCAGGTAGCCAAAGACGATTTGCAGGAATGCGAAGTTCCCACCGAAGGAAAGCGCTGGTGTTCCGACGATGGTCAAGGTGCTGGTTTCGGCGGACACAATGGAAAGCCCGATCGCCCACCAGGGAGCTTCGCGCCCGCCCAGAAAATAATCCTGAAGCGTCATTGGGCCCCCGCGCCCTGCTTTACCGAAGGACGCGCCGAACCACGTAACGCCCACCAAATACAGCAAGATAACGCCAAGGTCCAAAAAATGCATAGTTAGAGAGCGGTTAAAGTGTAGCAAAGCGATGTCAAGGAACTTAAACAAATTGGAAAACGTCAATTCTGTTGCGGGGATCAGGCGGTTTGGCTATACTCCGCAGATGACCGATGCCGTCAGGCCAGCGGCTTTCAATACCAGAAGAACAGGGAGGGCGAGTGCTTAAGCGAGTTTATAGAGGATTAGTTGGGGTGGCTTTAGTGGCAGCGATTGGCCTGGCCCAAGCACCACAGAAGAAGGTAAAAGATCAGGCGGAATTCGATCTCTATAGCAGCATTCAGAAAGAGACAGATGCCACCAAGAAACTTGCGCTTCTGGACCAGTGGACTGAGAAGTATGCCGATACCGACTTTAAGCAGGAGCGCAACTTGTTCTATGCGCAGACTTATGCCGGCTTGGCCGCGCAGGGCCAGTTGCCGACTGCGACACCAGAACAACTGGCGGCGTCCGATAAAGCTGCCCATATGCTGATCGATAAGAGCGACATCTTTTTTTCTCCCGAGATGAAGATGAGCAATTTGAGTGACGATCAGTGGAAAGCCGCGAAGACCGCAGTTCTTTTACAGGCTAATCAATCGATAGCGGCAGTTGCGGTTTCGAAAAAAGATTGGCCCGCAGCCGAGGCTCAATACAAGAAAATGCTGGAGACGAATCCGAACGATGCGGCAACGTCTTATTTATTAGGGACGGCTATCGCATCACAAAAGCAGGTCAACCGCACACCGGAAGCGCTTTATCAGTTCGCGCGCGCATCGGTACTCAGCGGACCTGGCGCTTTGGCACCGGAAGGACAGAAACAGACGGAGGCGTATTTGAAACGCGCCTACACCGGCTATCACGGCGATCTGAAAGGCTTGGATGAACTGAAAGCTGAAGCTGCCAAGGCGGCGATTCCTCCCGCCGGCTTTACCGTGAAGAGCGTAACTCAGATTCAGTCTGAAGAAAACAGCAGCGAAGACGCCTTCAATAAGGCCCACCCTGAAATTGTGCTCTGGCGGAGCGTCCGGACGGAGTTGATCGGCCCAAACGGTCAGGATTATTTTAATAAAAGCATGAAGGAAACAGCGGTTCCCAACTTGAAGGGGAAAGTTGTTGCGCAGGTAAATGCGAAAGAGCTAACCATTGCCGTGGATAATGTAACCCCTGAGACTATGGCGAAAGCAGAAGCGACTCTTATTCTGGATTCCCCGCTGAAAGGCACTGTGGAGCCCGGGACTGAGATCACTTTTGTGGGAGCTCCTACTTCTTACACGAAAGACCCTTTCATGGTTACGTTTGAAGTGGAGAAGAAGAGCATTAAAGGTCTTGGCGATGCAGCAGGTCCTTCCGGTCCGGCAGCTCCGCGTCGTGCTCCCGTGCGCCGCAAGCGCTAGATCATTCGCTGGTCACCGCAGTTTCTAATACAAGAGGCGGGCCATCAGGCCTGCCTTTTGTGTTTTCCAAGCTGATCTGCTTGCGCTGCAAACTCTTAATACGCGGCAAAGCAGCGGCGTTAGTTATACTGGTGTGAAGAAATGCCTTTGTACGAATACAAATGCCACCAGTGTGGAAAGAAGTTCGATGTGCTTCAGAAATTTTCCGATCCTAAACTCACTGTCCACGACGAATGCGGGGGAGCGCTGGAACGCTTAGTCTCCGCGCCTGCGTTTCACTTCAAAGGCACGGGCTGGTACGTCACTGATTACGCAAAATCGAATGGTGTGAGCACACCGGCTTCGGAATCATCGAAGTCAGATTCCTCCAGTAGCGAAGCGAAAGCGGATGCGAAATCCGATGCAAAAGCGGGATCGAAAGCGGAATCGAAATCTGAATCTAAGAGTGAAACGAAGACTGAGTCTTCATCCAAGCCCGCCGTCAGTGCGCCTTCGAGTAGTTCTACTTCCGACAAATAACACCGGGGTTGTGTTAGCGTGTTGCGATGAAGTGGACCAAGCTATTCTTCACCGCATACCTCGCCGCAGTCCCCGTCTCACTTCCCGCTAAACCGCTCCCGGTCGCAGGTTTAAAAAAACCAGTGGAGATCCTGCGGGACCGCTGGGGCGTGCCGCACATCTACGCGCGGAATACGCATGATCTCTTCTTCGCGCAAGGCTTTATCACCGCGAAAGACCGGCTCTTTCAAATTGATCTTTGGCGCAGAGTCGGCACCGGTAAATTGGCCGAAGTACTGGGACCGCGCATGCTGGACCGGGACCGCCTGGCGCGCTCTGTCAACTTCCGGGGTGACTGGAATAAAGAGTGGGCAGCCTATGGGCCGGACGCCAGATCGATTGTGACCGCGTTTACTGGCGGCATCAACGCCTATATCGCCGGCCTGGGAGGCAAGCGCCCCGTAGAATTTGAGAAGGCTGGATACGACCCCGGCCTGTGGACTCCCGAAGACTGCCTGAGCCGCGTAGCGGGTCTTTTGATGACCGGAAATCTGCGGGGCGAAGTGCAACATGCGCAGGAGGCTGCGAAAGCTGGACTGGATGCAGTAACCAAAAACAATTTGTTCGATCCGCCCGTGGTTCTCGAAATTCCAAAGGGTTTAGATCTTTCAGATATCACGGCGCGGGTAATTAAAACCTACAACGAGGCCGTGGGCCCCGTCGCGCTTACTGCGGAGATGGGCAGCAACAATTGGGTGGTGGATGGCTCCATGACGGTCACGGGCCGGCCTATCCTGGCGAACGACCCGCACCGGCCGGTGCAGCTTCCCTCCCTGCGGAAAACTGTGCATCTGGTTGCGCCCGGTTGGGATGCCATAGGCTCTGGCGAACCGGCGCTACCTGGAATCGCTCTGGGACATAACCAGAACATCGCGTTCGGGTTCACGATTGTCGGTATCGATCAGCAGGATCTCTACGTGGAGACGGTGAACCCGAACAACGCGGCTGAGTACCGGTGGCAAGGCAGCTGGAAGCGCTTCGAAACAGAATCGCAGGTGGCTAATGTGAAGGGAGAAAAAGCGCGCACTCTGGAATTGCGCTATACGGTGCACGGTCCGGTGATTTACGAAGATCTCGAGCGGCATCGGGCATATGCGTTGCGCTGGGTGGGAACAGAACCGGGGACCGCGGGTTATCTGGCTGGCATCGCCATTGCGCGCGCCAAAGACTGGGGTGAATTCCAGCGCGGGATGGCAGGCTACAAGGTCCCGAGCGAAAACGTGATCTATGCCGATACGAAAGGCAACATCGGCTGGCAGGTTGGGGGATTGACGCCAGTCCGCAAAGGTTGGAGCGGCTTGTTTCCCGTACCCGGAGCGGAGGGCCAGTACGAATGGGCGGGGTTTCGCGATGCTTCCGAGCTGCCGCATGAATTCAACCCGGCGCGCCATTACATTGCTACCGCGAACAACAACATTATGCCCGCCGATTACCAAACGCCGCTGGGCTACGACACCTGGGCACTGCCGTTCCGCGTGAACAGGATTAAGCAGATGCTGACCACAGGCAAGAAGTTCGATGTGGAAGATTTCGTGCGCATGCAGCAGGACGTTACTTCACTTCCCGCCCGTCGATTTCAGGCTGTGCTGCAGCGGTGGACTCCACTACCTGAGAGCCGGGCCTCGCATTTCCGCGCCCGTCTGCTGGCTTGGGATTGTGTGCTGAACGCGGCTTCGGCCGATGCGCTGGTTTACGAAGTCTGGCTCAGCCATCTACAAGCAGCGGTCATCAAAGCAGAGCGCGATAGCCGCCCGAACCTTGAACTGTTACTACGTAAACTGGAAGTACACCAAGACGACGCGCTGCTGTCTGCAACATTGGACGCGGCGATCGCAGACATTGAAAAGCATGAAGGCACAGATGCGACAAAATGGCAATGGGGCAAGCGCCATCAATTGTCCTTGCAGCACCCGGTGCAGACAGCCGCCTTTGCGCTATCGCCCGTGGCGCGCCCTGGAGACGCCAATACAGTCAATGCCACCAGCGGCTTGGGTTTTCAGCAGACAGCTGGAGCGAGCTGGCGGGAAGTGATCGATGTAGGCGATTGGGACCGAAGTGTGATCACGAACGTTCCGGGCGAATCGGGCGACCCTACAAGCCCTCACTATTCAGATCTGTTGGCCGACTGGGCAGCGGGCCGGTACCATCCGCTGCCATACACGCGCAAAGCGGTAGAAGCAGCAACGGAAGAACGAATCGAACTGGTGCCCGGAAAGGGTCTGACCAGATAAACGAAATTGGGGCAGGTGAACCCTTGCGGATTCACTGCCCCAACGCCACTCTAAAACGTTTAATTACTCTACTTCGCGACGGCTCTTTTTGCGATTCCGTTTGCGTGCCAATGCCTGCTTGACTCGCTTTTTCTCACCCGGTTTCAGGTAGAACGAATGACGTTTGACGTCTTTAATGATGTCTTCAGTCTGAACTTTCCGCTTGAAACGGCGCAGGGCGTTCTCTATCGTTTCGCCCTCTTGCAGTTTTACTTCTGCCAATTAAAAATACACCCCCAGACTCATCGCAAATTTACCAAAGCCTTCTAAAGCCCAGATATTGATATCTTTATGTGCCCGCCACGTTGGAAGCGGCCACACTTTTCAGTGCTATCGGCGGGCGTTAAATCACACCGGTGCCGACCTGAAATGACTTATTTACGTTAACACGGCAGAGGGCACCCATTTAGGGGCCAGATAACGGGAGGCTAAAAACCCGATCGACATGCCGATGAAGACAATGTGGCCAAGCAGATCGATCCAGGCGAAAGCACCTGCCTTGGCCCGCGATAGTGGTACCACCACATCTATCATGAGTAAATAAAAGAATCCGCCATACAGAGCGCCAGCCGCGAGCGGCCAACGGCGGACAAGCGCAAAAAGCCGCTGGCAATGGAGTGTAAAATTCGTTCCGGACTTA
>JAYTGM010000536.1:0-21420 GCA_043733425.1 Terriglobia bacterium | reverse complement strand
TGCCATGTTGCTTGCGGCTATATATTCCGGTTCGCGGCTCTTAGAGTGGAAAAGCACCGGTAGACTGGAGCGCATTTTGCTCGGAGTCGCACTTGCCTCCGGTCCTATTGCTTACCTTGTCTATAATCCTTCGGTGGCAGAACTCTTCCGCTACATGAGATCCAGCTGGAACCTCGCATCTGGATATTCGGCGGCTATGTCGCTTCCTGTTGAGGCGGATTTGTTGTGGAAGGCTGCGCTACTCGCTTCGGTTCTGGCCGCGAGCATCATTACGGCCTTATGGCAGAAATGGATTTCACCGACTGGCGCCGCCATGGTTGCCGTAACCGCCTGGGTGGCTTTTAAGCACGGCTATGTGCGCAACGACCCGGCGCATGCGGCAACATTTTTTTGCTTCGCCATTCTTATCTTTGCGTTTCTATTAGCGCAGATGGACTACACGCGGGTGCGGCTTGCCGTGTGCGGCTTCCTCTTTGCCGCGTTCGCCGTTTTTGCCCTTCAAGCAGCGAGCGAGCCCCGGTCTATCTGGACTTCTTACTGGTGGTCTCCAGCTAATAACTTGACCCAGGCTTTTCAACTCGTTCAATGGAACCAAGCGACGAGAAAACTGGAGAATACCAGCACGGACGCTTTTCGAACAGCGAGGGTAAATGATTATGCTTCCGTCATCAGAAATTCACGGGTGCTGTTTTTCCCCTGGGAAGTATCGTACGGCATGCGAGGCGAGTTTCACACCGTGCCGTTGTTTGCACTTCAAAGGGTATTCGGCTTACACCCATTTTCTGGACGAACAGAGTGCGAATCACATTCGTGACGCTACCCCGCCCATCGATTTTGTGTTGCTTGAGTGGGAGAGCATCGATTCGCGCAATATGTTGCTGGATGTACCAGCCATCTGGAATGCGCTCTACAGTATCTTTGTGCCGGTTTCCTCAAATGGCGACACCATCTTACTGAAGCACCGCGCCCACCCTCTACATGTCACTTTTCGAGAGATTCATGCAAATGCCTGCCGGGCGGACGAATGGATAGAAGTGCCGCGACGCAAAACTCCCGTCGCGGCAAGCATTCGCCTGAAGGACACCTTTGCTGGCCAGGCGATGAGCACGCTGTATCAGTTGAAACCAGTAAACTTTGAAGTGGAGACCCGCGCCGGTATACGGATAGAGTCGAGATTTACTCCAGACGTTTTGTCCGTTCCATTTCCTATAAACTATTAACCGCTGAATCCAACTGTTCTTAACACGCTTTGGACTGGCAACTTAGTGACAGATCCGATCGTCCGGTTCCGTTTCCTTGGTCCGGGAACCAGATACCTGAATTGCGGAGGCATCTGGTTCTATGACGTGTTGGGAACCTCAATCGTGGTTGCTTAGCGGGCAGTCGGGCTTAACGTGGATTCCGGTCCGGCCGTGACTGCAACTGCAATTCCGCTAGCAAGGCCCGCACCAGCTACAACAACTCCGCCGATGACGAGCGCCATGTGTGTTGCTACGATTCCGCCCGCGGCACCTGCCACTCCTACGGTACCCGCACCCGCGCCAGCAGATGCACCAGCCGCACTACCAGCAGATGCCCCGGATGCGCTTGCTCCTGAGCTCGCAGCGGCTGGTGCAGCCGCTGCCCCTTCAGCCAGCGGTGTAAATTCGGTCGCGCTACCTTCGCCCACGGTTGCCAGAAGCAAGCCTTGTCCATTCAATACTTGAACGCTGCCAGTCAAAGCGCCCACTCTCAAATGATTTCCACTAATTAGGATCCGCGCTACAGAGCCTGATTCCTTGCCCCGAACGTGAAGAGAAAGCGCGTCGACCCGGTACACACCTGCGGGCCGCACTTCACTGGCGCCGCTCTGTAATTCAAGACGGTCCTGGTAAATGGTGCCCTTGCTTAAGGAGCCTAATTGCATAGAGGTGCCGCCAGTCAAATTCAAACGGGCACCATCCGGTCCGGTGGCGAAGGTACTTCCTTCGAAGAGGGTTGCGTTTCCGCGGACCTGGGTCTTGTTTACCGTTAGTTGCTGAAAGCCTGTTGCAACGCCAATTGCCGGTGACGCGATGCTAATCACGGCGTATGCCGGGACCACTAGTAATGTTGCGATCGTTTTTAGTTTTTGCATGATTCCAATCCTCACTGTTCTTATCGGCCCGCTTGAGGCGCAACTTTAGACTTATTTCCTAATAAGCGCCTTGGCGGCGCAAGACAACGGCGCAGGTTTTAGCCAGGATAAAGATATCGAGCCAGACCGACCAGTTCCGGATGTAATACATGTCCAGTCGGACGCGATCGCTGTAAGTTGTGTTGCTGCGGCCGGAGACTTGCCACAAGCCAGACAACCCCGGCTTCACTCTCCCCAGAAGAGAGATTCCTTCCCCATAGCGCACCACTTCGGCATCGACAATGGGGCGGGGCCCCACCAAGCTCATTTCACCTTTTAGAACGTTCCAAAGCTGAGGAAGCTCGTCCAGACTGGTTTTGCGCAGAAATCTGCCCACCGCTGTGACGCGTGGATCGTCCCGGAGCTTAAAATTGAGTTCCCACTCCGCCCGCAACGCCGGATTTTTCTCCAGTTCCCGCCGGAGCACCTCATCCGCATTTACAACCATCGTGCGAAACTTCCAGGCGCGGAATGGCACGCCATGTTTTCCTACGCGCTGCTGTGAATAGAGGGCTGGACCTTTCGAACTCATACGAATTGCGAGCGCGATGGCACCTACAAGAGGCGCGATAAACATGACTCCAGCGCCGGTGAGCGCGCGGTCCATCAAGCCCTTTGCCAAGCGGGAGCTGCGCAGCAGAAGCCTTTGCCGAACTTCCAGGCCGAGCACGCTGCCAATCTCGATTGTATCCACCCAGAGGCTTGCAAAATCGAGAAACTCAGGGACGATGAGCAGATGGGAAAACACTTCTGAGTAGCGGGTCAGCAGCTTGCTCAGCTCGGCCCTTGTCAGCTCAGGGGAGGCTACAATCGCATACCGTATTTTCATTTTGCGTGCCAACAGGCTGGCGAAATCCGGATCGCCCAGAATGGGCAGGCCGGATAGTTCAGTCGAGCGCGGTACGGTGTCGAATACAGCAACCGGCTTGATACCCAACTCCGGACGGCGGTTGAAAGATTCGATCACCGCTTGAGCCGATGGACCGGAGCCGATCACGAAAGCGGGGAAACCCCACCACTGTTTTCTGGCCAGCGATGAGCGCACAAGATTTCGGCTGAGCGGTAACAGGATCAATGAAGTTAGCCACGCAATGAGAAAAAAAGCTCTGGAATACGAGGGCAAAACGCGGAACAAAAAAACCATTCCACAGAGCACCAGGAAGACAGTGCTCGTGGATATGGTGAGGCGCCGCAGTTCCTCCACTGGATGCAGGGCAGTGGCAGCGTACAAACCCATCGCTGCATGGAAACACAAAAAGAAGATTGCGAGCGGCCACAGGCTCACATAAAAATGCAGTTCCATTTGGCCACCCAAGAGGAAGCGGATCGCTAGGCTGAGTGAGGCCGCCGTCAATGCGGACGCAGTATCACAAACAGCCAAGATCAAGGGCACAATCAACCAGGGCTGTTCATTCAACGCGAACCGTTCGCGCCGGATTGAAGCAGACAACACTTCGAGAGTGAGGGGATTTAGAGTACTTGCAGCGGACATGGGGTCTCTGCCGCGTTAGTCGGCCGCAACCGGTGAAGTTCTCACCGGGATGCGCGAACGGCGGGGCGTACCGAGAACTTGCTGGTACACGGATGCCGTTTCGGCAATCATGCGATTGAGAGTGAACCCAGCCGCCTTTGCCGCCGCCCGGTGTCCCATGTCTTGTCGTAACTGCTGGTTCAAGGCCAACTTACGAAGTGCTTCGGCGAACTGCAGGGTTGCACCCGGGGCAACCACGAAGCCTTCAACACCGTCAGAGATGACGGACCGTACACCGCCCACCGAGGTTGCCACAAGGGGAAGGCCGGCGGAGAGCGCTTCCAGCATTACGTAGGGCATGCCTTCATAGGCGCTGGGCAAGGCAAAGATATCGAAATGATTCAGAGCGGTGGCGGTGCAGTTGCCGAGCCAATTTACTCTGCTTGCGATGCCCAAGGATTCCGCCCTGGCCTGTAACGCCTGCAACTCAGGCCCTGTGCCTCCGATGGCGAGACAAACCTTATCGTGCGGCTTGAAAGCCAGTGCAAATGCCTCCAGCAGCATGAGTACGTTTTTCTGAGAACTCAGCCGGCCGAGGAAACCGATACACACGGGTGCGGAGGATCGTTGGGACTTTGGCACAGGGATGGCCGCTTCCTCAATACCGTTAGGGATGACCGAAATCTTACTGCCGGGCACTAGGAATTTTTTCAGGTGGTCCGCTTCTTCCCGCGAGACCGCAATCAGCCTGCTTGTCACTGTTGCCAAAGCTAATTCCAATAACGCAAGCAAACAACGGACAAGCGAGGGCAGCCGTGGATTCATGGTGAGCGGCGCGTGCGGCGTGTAAAACACCGCGCCCTTGCAGCCCAGAGCTGCTATGCGTAAGAGCAGGCCTGCTTTGGTGCTGTGCGCGTGGAGTATATCGAAGGGCCCATGCTGCTGAATGTACTGGCGCAGCCGAAGCAGAATGGGAAGATCCGACAAGCCTGGAGTTTTTTGTACGCGCAGCAGAGCGGTCAGCGGAAGCCGGGCCACCCGCAACGCGAAGCGATCGTCCATGCGTTCTGTTCCATAAAGGACGTGGCATTCGTGATTGGCAGCTATCAAGCCTTCAGCAAGATCCACGACATGCCGTCCCACTCCAGCGGAAGATGCTTCAGTGAACAGAAGTATTCTCATGCGGGCGTCACGCCAGTGGCCCTTGAGAAGAAAGTGCGCTTCAGCCTGAATACAGGCCCGTGCGGAACCAGGAGCGCCAGACAAGTTCGCGCAATTCCGTAATAGGCCGTCCAATTGTTCGCGGCGAAATACGACATCTGCAATTTGAGACGCTCGCGCTGCTGTGCGCGGCGGCGCCGCACTGAGATTCCAGCAAAGTTATATTCACATTTGGTTAATGCCAGCGGCAGAACCGCGCCCTCACTAACCCGGATGATGCGCAGAAACAAATCGTAATCTTCGCTGGCCAAACATGATTCGTTGTAGCCACCCACCTGGACAATCACTGAGGAACGCATCATCACGCCAGAGTGGATCAGGCAGTTCTCTGAATGCATGCGCCGTGCAATGGCGCGGTGCGAACAGGGCGCGCGGTACTCAAAGAGCGGGGCACCGTTCATGTCTACAAAGTGAATGAAACTTCCGACAATTCCGCAACGCTCGTTCGTATCCAGGTGACGCGCCTGAAGCCCGAACCGGGTGGGGTCCACGGTGTCGCTTGAATCCACGCGCGCGATGTAGGTATAGCCCAAATGTCGGGCCAGACGCAACCCGGCATTTAAAGCGCGGGTGATTCCTCCGTTGCGTTCCATCCGATGGAGAACCACGCGGCCAGCCTGCAAAACGTCCGGAACGCGAACGGGTATGGAGCTGCCGTCATCGACAAGAAGCACATCGAATTCCCCTATTGCGGCAGCCAGACTGGCGCAAGTTACCTCCAAACCAGCCTGATTATTGAACACAGGGATGAGAACGCAGAGACGGTTCACAGCGAAGGCTCCTGAATGAGGGCGGGCCTTGCGCCATGGAGCGCAATGATGGAAGCCAAGTGCTGAATTGCGCGTCTTCTGGCAACTGACGCCTGCTGCTTTGCAGGCATCCACGCCAGCGCACAAAGCAGCCAGAGGTGCCGCCAGTGTAACGTGTCGATTACCGCGCTGTTCACCATGGTGGCGATCAGCAAAGCAGTGAGCGCGCAAAAATAAACTCTTCCTTCTTCTGTTCCAGAGCGGCGGATACCCATACTGGAACGCAAAATGGTCAACAACAGAAACAGACCCAGGCCTAAAGCTGCGGCGATTCCGTTCTCAGCCAAAATGTGCAAGGGAAGGCTATGAGTTGCAATGTGAAATGTTTCCACGTATTGCGCCGGGCCGATGCCAAGCCACGGATGATCGCTGACTACTTCGAGTGCATTCTCATGGCTGGCGAAACGCTCCTGGTCATAATTTTGCAATTTGGAGCGGCTGCGCGCCACATCCGCAAATTCGTTCTTATCGCTGAATGCAAAGTACAAACAGCCGACGCAGAGACCTATTCCCAACCCGAGGACCGCCAGGCGCTTGAACAGATAAGAAGCAGACCGTGTGCTGAGGATTAAGAAAAGCATAAACATTCCTATGCTGGCCGCCGCATTTACCCATGCTCCGCGCGAAAAGCTCATGAAGACACCCGCGCTCATCAGCACAGCCACGGAAGTCCACAGCCAGCGCCGCTTCGTTCCGGTGATGATCCGGCAGAACGAATAGAGAAGAACAACCACAAGCGAGGGGCCGAAAACATTTGCGTCGACAAAGAGTCCCTTCGGACGATCGTTATATAAAAATTGTTCGCGGCCTGGGAACTGGGTTACATAAACAACGAAACCGAACACAACTCCAATCACTGAAGTGACCGCGTAGCCCCGCATGATGGCGTGGAAAGCGGGCATGCCGTACCGGGCCAGCAGGTTTGTATAAAAGAGCCACATGAGGGCGCAAAACGTGGTGAGGCCGGCGTACCAGAGCGAGCCCTCCAAGTTCGGTGAACGGGTTACGGAAAGCCAGTAGAAACCTACATAGACAGTCAAGAAAAGACAGGGTGCCAAGCTCCATGTGCGAATGCCGGGGCCTTTTACGACGAACCAGTACAGCATGGTCACCGAAAGCAGGATGTCATAGACAGGAGGTTTGAAGAGCAGGATGCCGCTGATGCTAAGAAGGAAAACTAACCAACGCTCAAAGCTGACCGGGAGTTTCATGTCAGGCAGCCTTCCGCACTTTGGATTGCAGGCCCAGGCCCGAGAGATAAGAAGCCGCCACTGCAGCCGCGCTGAACTGTTCAAGCCAGTGGTCCACCACGTCGCCACGCACCGCAGGCGGATTTTGAAGGAATGCTTTCAGGCGCTCAAGATCAGAGGCAGTTGGCAATTCTGTCTGCCGGATTGTCAGAGCCCCCGGATAAGGTTTCAGGAACAGCGTGGAGCTATCCTGATCGCAATTTGAGAAGTTGATGATGTGTTTTCTCATGGCCGCATATTCCACTAATTTGCTGGGCAACTGAAAGGGCGTGGCGTTGCCGATGTTCACTACGAAATCCGCGTCCGCAAGCATCTGCATCGCTTTTTCGCGGGGCTGATTTTTGTGCACGACCAGATGCGATCCAAGACGCGCTTGGAAAGCCGAAACCAGTTCCGCGCAATCGTTCAGGTCGCCCGCCAGATGTAGTTCGTATTTTCCAGGAGACGCGTTCCGCAGGCACTCGAACGTTTTGAGCAGGTAAGCCGGGTTACGGATATTTCTATATAAGGTGCCCAGAAAAAGCAGCTGCTTTCTGGCAGTGGGCACTGGGGCGAAAGAGTTCTTGGGTACATCTGAACCGAGCACGGGCGGAATCACTTCAAGCTTGGTCTGGGCCTGCGGGAAAAGTTCTCCATAAACATGCGTCATCGCCTGATTCGTTACTGCGATGCGATCGGCGAGTTCGAATACTTTCCCTTCCCAAACGCGATTTCGCTTTCCATGAAGTTGAACATTGTTCGGGGCGGAAGCATCCTGGCATGAGAAGGGGTCGCCCACATCGGCCAACCAGGGCAGGTTGGGGTAACGCTTCTTGATGCTGTACCCAACCAGATGAGCGGTAAACGGAAGCGAGACCGTAAGCAGGCCGTCGTAGCTGTTTCGCTTGAGCAGTTGCTTCGCGGTGCGGATTGCGGGGAGCGCCCAAAGACAAGCTTTATCGGGCCAGTACAATTTCTTCCATGTGGCTTGGTGAACCTGCCGAACCAGACGAGCCAGTGGTTTGTCTGCCTGCGTGCCCTTTGCAAAACCCGCTAGCTGAGTTCCCGCGGAGCCTCCGCAGCGGTGCACGTTTACTCCACCGAGTTTCTCAAAAACGGGTTCGCCGGCGGCACGCGACGTGATTACATCTACTTCGCAACCCATCGCGGCGAGCTGGCGGGCAACCGTCTTCCAACGGATCGCCCGAGGCGTGGCATGCGGCTCGTAGAGCCATGTGGCGATTAGTAGACGCA
Source organism: Terriglobia bacterium (assembly GCA_043733425.1). GTDB lineage: Bacteria > Acidobacteriota > Terriglobia > Bryobacterales > Bryobacteraceae > JALYXI01. The sequence continues at coordinate 13,281 of JAYTGM010000536.1, read as the reverse complement.
ATGGGCAACCTCTTCAGTCTGTACCTGGCCGCCGCGTACCCACTCGCAGGAAAGCTTTCCATAGCCCGGCGAGTAGGGGACGGTTTCGGGCGCTTCCGCGACAGTTGCGGTCTTCAGAAAATCAGTAATACGCAAAGTGCCGTCGTGAATTCTGACTTCGCGATACGCTTGGCGATCGCCACCATAATGTCCGAAGCCCAGAAAGTGATTCTGGCCCAGCGATAAACATTTCGAGTACCCGGCTTCGGCCGCGTGAAACACAGGTGTGCCGGAATCCTCTTCGAGTGGATACGGAACGGCATGAGCCGCAAGCGAACGATACCGGCGGCGCAACGAAGGGTGCGGTGTATAGGCGAACGTTCCGGGATCGCGAAAGAGCACTTCTCCCCGATGGTGCAACTCAATGGCGAGATGATCGTGATGAGCGTGCATGCCCCTGCCACCGCCGCAACGAATGGTTAAGGAGAATTCGCGGTTCGAATACAGATACACGCCGAAATCAGGGAAGGCACGGCGGATTATTTTTGACGATCCAATCTGAAGGTGGCAGACCGTGACGGGATTGCCCTGGGGTTCTTCTCTAACTTGGGGAGGACTCACTATCTCAAAGGTATGCGTACGACGCGGTGGACAAAAGCCGCCTCGCGCTAAATTTCGAATGACCAGCCCTTCCAAAGTGTCCGGCGTTTTAGGGTTCAAAAGCGCTTCAGCAGCTTGAAGCAGGTGAGAGTGATCCAGATCATCCAGATCCCAAAAATCGGCGCTATCCTGCAGCCCTTTGTAACGGCGCAGGTGTACGTATCGGGAGCGCGCTTCGGCCACGGAAAGCTTCCGGTACATGGGTGTCAGGTGCAGAAATCGCCCGCTATCGTTGTCGCCGATTTGAGGTACCGAACCCGTTGGGGCCTGCAGAGCGCGGGTGAAATCCGCAATCCTTTCCAGCCGCTCCAGATACCAAGCAGGCAATTCAGGCGGGTCTGGCAACCCGGTAAGTACGGCGTTGGCAAAGAAAACCATTTCGGCGGAAAGACGGTGATAACTAGTGGAACCTTCGAAATTGCTGCCATCGGCGTGGAATTGATGGCGGACTTCGCGAATCAGTTCGCCAGTTGCAAACGCAAGCCAATTGTCGGTCTCGCGCGTGCGCGGCAAGTAGCGCGAAGCAAAGATAAGCCCAGAGATTCCAGCCAGATAGTGGTTGTTGCGGATTTTGCCGCGGCGTTCCAGGTGGCTTCGCACAAAGCGTGCGTGTTCAAGGATTAGCCGAGTGAGCATAGCGCGAAATTGCGAATCGAACTGCGCGCCGAAGCCGCGGAACAGATCGTAGGCCACCAGCCAATTGGAAAGGCGTATGCCCACATCCATGGCACAAATCCAATTCACGCCGAAGCGAGGCGGGTTAGCGGCAGCGAAATCGAGTACTTGGTTTCGAAATTCCGCTATGTACCGCGGGTCGGCGTTCAGACCGAAGGCTAAAGCCAGGCGCGGCAGATGCTGCATCCGCGCGAGTTCCCACGGAACCTTAACGTCTACACCCGGAACGTTGCCGAACCGAACGTGCCGGTGCCATGTGCGTTCGCTCCAGCGATAGCCGCTTTTAAAATCGCAGTGCCAATCGATGGCGCTATACGCAGAATCCACTTGGCCGCGCAAGAGCCGAGCACTCCCCCGATTTGAAAAATTGAGCACAGCGGGCTGGGCGCAAGCGAGATCCACCCAGCCGGAGCCGAGCAGATCAAAACGGTGTTGCAGCGTGAGTTCCGCAAGCGCGAGCAGCGCTTCTTTGTGAGGAAGCATCGCTGTTCGGCAAACGGGGCTCATGAGCCGAACCACTTCCCCTGGCTCTGCTCTTGCGAAGGTTGGGCGCGAGGAATCTTTTGCGAAACGAACTGTATCCCGAATGGTCCGGCACGCGAAGCGCACGCCCCGCTTGAGAAGGGAGCGCTTCATGCGGCAGCCGCCAAAGGTGTTGTGATGCGGTATCGCGATGCGCGCCAGAAGCCAGCGCCGTTCAATGCAGTCATAGAGATCAGCAGGCTCCACGCGGTGCCCATGGCCCCAAAGCGCGGAATCATAAAGATGTTGAGTGCCGGGCCGATTACGCAGGCCGCCGCCGCCGCTCCTGTCAGGAAGCGGAAATCTTCATAGCGGAACACGATGTTTAACGCAGGGCTCATCGCAAAGGAGAGCAGAGAAGAAATGGCCAGCACGCGAAATATAGCCGGGCTTTCCGGATAACGGCCCCCGTCCACGGCGGGCATGACAGTACCGGCCGCGATGATGGCGATTGCCACAACAGGTACAAACAGCAGCAGAGCAGCCCGGTGCTGGCGGCGCAAAGCGACGGTCTGTTCCCACGTCCGCGCCCGCTGTACCGCAGGTAATAACACGGCGTTTGCCGCGGTGAGAGCCAGCAGCAGAACATTGTAATAACGGTAGGCGGCCGCATAGGTGGCAAGTTGGTGTTCTGTACCCATATACCGAAGCACCAGAAGATCAATCTGATTCAACAGCGCCAAAATCAGGAAATATACAAACAAGTAGCGATACGAACTGTTCCAGAGATCGGTTGTGAAGCCTCTGGTGGCGCGCCATGCACTGGAACTGAGCAGGTCAAGCTTGGGTATTCCGTGTAACGCGAAAATCAGACCGAAGGAAAGCAGCTGAACGAGCAGTACGGGAAGTGCCGCGGGATGGAAGCCGCTAAACCACACCAACGCAGAGATACCTGCGCAAACCGCGGCAGCGCGCACGAATTCCACGGAAGAGAATTTTCCGAAGCGCATCTGTTGCTGGAAGCGGCTTTTGGTTAACTCCGTTGCACAGCCAAGCGCCATCGCAAGCGCACAAACCCACGCCAGAGGCTTGTTGACACCAAGCACAAACGCGAGCGCCGGAACGCCTAGACAGAGGAGAGCGAATTGAAGGCGGGCGAGTACGCCGGGATCACCCTGAAGCTTGAACCGTTCGAAGCCGACTACGTAAACGCGGCTCAAGCAGCCGGAGCAGACCTGGACGAAAACCAGCACCAGCGCATAGGCGACGGAATACAGAGCGTAATCCGCTTGGCTCATATAGCGGATCAGCAGCGCGCCAACAAGCGCGAGCATAGCCTTACCGACCAGGTCACAACTGAGTACCTGGAACATGCTCTTCATGCCGCGGCCTCAATTTGAACGGCGTGCGCCGCTGCCGGCGGGACCGATTCAATGTGGCCGATCCAGCCTGAATGTGGAACAAATGCGGCGTGTGCAAACGGCCAATCAACCTGGGAAGCTTTCCATTCGCAGCCGTCTGCACGAACAGAGATATTCGCTTCATTTCGGTACAGCGGCGATTGCGGATTGTACGCGGGTGAGAACTGGTTGATCCGCTCAGGATTGAGACCCATGATTCTGGTGGTTACAAGATCCACACTCACCGGGTCAGCGCCAGCGGTGAGCATGCCAGCAGGGCAGGCAGAAGGAGCAAGCGGCCCTTCCCTATCTCCGCCGATAATGCCATCGACAACGCAGAACAACTTACGCTGCGGCGTGGCTGCAATCTTTCCTTCTGCATCGGCGAAGAGCAGGATACGGAGCAGGTCGGCTGTCATACGCCAAGCAGAATCGTTCCCATGCCAGTTTCCGGAATCCTGTGCCGCGGTTTGCCGGTTCAGTTGGCGAAAGGGTTTGATAAGAAGTCTGTAAGCACCAAGGAGCCCGCGATAAATAAAGTCGGTCACCGGATTAGCTTTCGCCAACAAATTGTCATAGCACCAGCGCTGGAAACGGATCACGGTACGGTCGGCTTTGCCGGTGGTGTCGGGAAGCTGGTCGCCGCCTTCGGTGGGGGTACCCAAGCGGTAATGCACCAAACAGTTTTTATCGGTGTTGATGCCGACAAGCCCCTTTGCGTTCAGGGTCACGCCAACCTTCTTGTGCGTCTTCATTTTGGGAACGGAGATTACGGCATCCGCGCTCAGGATAGTTCGAGAGACACGGTATCGATGCACATCGCCATGGTGTTGCGCGATGGTCGCGGTGCGGTCGTAATCGGCGCCATAAAAGCGGCCGCTCTCGAGTTGGGCTAGCAGGCTCTCAGAACCCAAATCGACCGTGACTGAGCCAAGAGGGTCGCCGGGTAAGTGCTTGCGGTTCCCTGACAGCGCTGGTTTGTCTGCGTCTATCAGTGCGAAAGGACGCAGGTCAAAAGCCTCAATGTTAAAACCGAACCGATCGCGATAGAACTGCTGAATGGTATGAAGTTGCTGCAAAGCCATCAAGGAATCCCAATCGCACGCCATTGTGGGAGCATCGGCGATTATGATTCTGCCTTGTCCGGCAATTGCAATGAACGTGTAATCGACCAACGCGCGAATCACAGAAGGGTGAGTCATCACCGCGAAGGGATCCCCGCCGGATTCGTTCCGGTGTAGGACATAGTTGGGCTTGATCACCACAGTCTGCCCGGGAGCAACGGTGTCGCCCAGCGGATTCCACTCCGCGGTGCTAAAGCGTTCACGGTCCAGACCGAGTTCTTGAAAGACTTCGCGCAGCAAAGCATACGGCGCGTTCGGTCCGGAGGACGTTTCTGTAAAAAGAATTTCCGGGAAGTGCCGGTCCGGGTGAAAGGGAGCTTCGCCGCAATATTCGGGCTCAGTGCGCCCGATAGCTACGTTATGCTGCATTCGCAGCCTCGCTTTGGCCGTACCGCAAGGGAAGACGCTGATCGAGGAGGCGAGTCTTGCCCGCTTTTGTGCGGGGAATTTCGTTAACAGGTTCCATGGTGAGGAACATGTCCTGCCCGAGTTTTGCGGTCAAGCCGCGGCGTACATGGTTCTCTTGATCGCTTGTCAGCGGAACACGGGGAACATAGCGGAAGTTCACCGCGCCGGGGCGTTCCTGCATGAACTGGAACTGAACGATCCGATCAAAGATGCGGTCGTGCATGTTCATGGCAGACATGGAGACGTACCGTCCCGTACCGGTAAGTAACTGCTCATGCTCGCGCCCTAACAGCCGAGGCAATAATTGCCAATTGCGTCCGCAAGCGGAACAGCTTGAAGCGCCAGGCTTGGCCCGGTCCATGGTGCGATACCGAATGAAAGGCGTGCCGAAATTGTGGAAGCTGGATCCGACCAGTTCGCCATCCACCACTTCGGTAACTCCATAAAACGGATTCACATGATACTGGCGTGCCTGAGGGCACCATGCCGCAAAGATCACCCGTTCGCTTTGCCCGTAGAAATCGAAGAGCGTAGCATTCGGGAACACTTCAGTGGTTTTCGCAATCTGCCAGTCATAAAAGTTCTCGGACGCCAGCATGATGGTCCGGAAGGGAAAGCTAGCGGCGGTACCGGTTTCCTGAACCAGGTCCGCAAAAATGTGGAGCGCGGAGGGGAACGCCTGCAGGATGGTGGCACCGTGGAGTGACACGGCGCCGGCATAAAGCGGGAGCGTTTCTTTTGTCAGGTAGTAAGAAGAGAGTTGAAGTTCGCGGCGGTAGGGGTCCCACTGCCATGGCCGTTCGCGCGTACCGATGAACCCGCCTCGCAAGACCGCCATGTGAACTCCGGGGGTCCATCCGAAACCGCTCCAGGCATCGTGCACAAATGCGCGCTCAACAGCGAGCATTCCTTTCACCTGATAGAAACCGACAGGCAAGCCCGTGGTGCCTCCGGTTGTACAGTATCGACGGCCTGAGCGTTGAATGCTGAAGGCTTCCAGATTGTTCTGGAACATGTGCTTGGTGGTAAAGGGAAGGTGGCGGATGTCGGCGGTGGTTTTGAGGTCGTCCGCGTTCACACCCGCTTTCCGGTACAGCTCGCGATACCCTTCGGTATGGTCCATGGCATAGCGGACTGTCTTTCGAAGTTGCTCGGCCTGCCACACCTCAATCTGTTCGGGGTCCCAGTAGGCACCCGTTTTCAGCAAGGTGCGCCAAGCGCGATATTCGCCGCTTTCCTGTAAGCTGCGAGGCACCAGCGATAACGCACGCCAAGCGAGTTGCTTAGGCTTGAAAGCGGACAGCACTAGCTTTCCGCCCTCTGCGGTTTGGTGTAATAGCCGCCGTAATTCGCCTGATAGTAATAGCTGTTGGTTACGTCGCGGTTTACCTGATTGAGCACGACGCCCACGACGTTCACGCGAAGACGCTTCAGAGTGGCCAGCAAGGAAGCAACAGCCTTCTGCTGAGTCTGCCCCGCGCGGGCAACCACGATTACTCCATCCACGGCGGCGGCCATGGTAAGCGGCTCCGCGAAGCCGATGGCGGGTGGACCATCGACAATGACCAGATCATATTCAGCGGTGGCCTCTTCAATGACTCTGCCGATGCCGCGTCCCATTAGTTCCGGTGCGCAGCTTGAGGGCGGTCCGGCGGGAAGCAAGTCCAGCTCCGGATAGCCATCCACTTTTTGGAGCAGGTCTTTCCAGTCGCATTTGCCTTCCAGCACGTTGACCAGGCCTTGCTTTCCAGAAATGTTGAACCGCTTGTGCAGACTGGGCCGGCGCATATCGCCATCGATCAGCAGAGTGCGTTTGTGTTGTTCCGCATGCGCGATCGCCAGATGGGAAGCGGCCGTGGATTTGCCCTCACTGGCGTTTGAGCTGGTGACCAATATAGAACGCAGGTTGCGATCGAAATCGGCCAGAAGAATTGAGTTGCGAAGGGTTCGGACTGCTTCCTGAAACTCAGACTGGCGCTGATTCGTGGCGGCTAAGGCGGGAACAATGCTGGTGCCGCCGGAATTGCCGGATATCTGATTGCGCCAATTACGTACGCTGGGCAAACTACCCAGCACCACGGTGTTCATACCGCGAGAAATCTGTTCCGGATCGCGTACCGTGTTGTCCAGCACGTCAGCCGTGATGGCCGCAGCCATCGCCAGCAGCAGCGCACAGAAAAAGGCGATTCCCAGATTCAGCGGGATATTGGGAAATACCGCTTTATAAGCAGGCCGCGCCAAATCCGCAATGCGGATGGAGCTGTTCTGGAAGCTGGTATTGATTGTCGCCTCCTTAATCTTGCGGACCAACTCTTCGTAAAGTTTCTTATCGGCATCGGCTTCGCGCTTCGCAGTTTGGTATTCGAAGCTGCGCGCGTTCAGATGATCGAATTCCGCTTTTACCTGGCGCACCGCATGCTGCCCCAGCGATTCGCGATTCAGTGCTTCTGAATATTCCACCTGCGCCCGCTGAGTGATTTTTTCCCGCATGGCGGTGATGTTTGCCTTGATCTCTGCAATCTGCGCGGCGCTCTTGCGGTTTTCCGGATGGTTAGCCGCGAAGCGTGTCGCCACTTCCGCGTATTTCTCTTCGGCATCGCTCAGCCGCTCTGAGAGCCTTCGCAGTGCTTCGCCCTGAGTAGAGACCTGCCCGGCTTCCATGCTGCCGCTTTGCACTGATTCAAAGGCGGCCTGTTTCTTCATGCGTTCGCCTTGGGCGTTCGTGAAATCTGTGTTTAACTGCAATAGGCGCGAGGAAAGGATACTTGTTTTCTCGTCCGGATTGATCACGTTTAACTCGCGTTCAAACGCAGCGAGCGCGGCACCGGACCGCTCCATTTTCGCCTTCAGCTCTTCCAGCTGCTTCTCCATGTAGACAGAGACACTGGCGGCTGAGTTGTACCGAATTTCGTAGGTGTGCTGCAGGAAACTTTGTGCCACGGCATTCGTTACGTCCGCGGAGAGTTGCGGATCCGGTGAGCGGTAATTCACCAGCAGCAGGTAGGTATTGGGGGGGCGCGAAATCTTGATCTGCTTCAGTAAAATGGGCGCGTTACCGGCCGTGCGGCGTCCTTCTTCAGAACGTGCTTTGAATTGCTGCTCCAGTTCCAAAAGCTTGTATTTTTCCGCAACGGGCCGCAGCACGGCGTCTGAGGTGACCAGCCTCATTTGTGTAGCCAGAAACTGATCGGAATCGTTCGAGGCGGCGCGCATCGAATCCTGCCCGATGAGGGCCGACGGGCTTTGCCTGTCGACATCGATTACCGTAGTCGCCTCATACATGGGAGTGAGGCGCTTGGAAACCACAAATGTCGCGAGTACGCTTGCGGCGACGAAAGCAAGAATGCGCCAGCGGTTGCGGCGTACAATCCAGAGGTAATGGCTGAGAGGGACGGAGGATTCATCCGTATTATGCTCCCGGCCGTTGCCGTTTCCATACATTTCGGCGAGGATCGCCAGGCTATTTTGGACGGACGTATCCGCGGGTATAAGTTTGTTCGTCATTTTAACGTCTCCACACCAAAAGGCCGGATGCCGTGGCGGTGCTAAAACCGAGAGCTTTTTCCAAAACGCCTACCGTGGCGCGCTTGGTGGCGTTGTCGGGAATATAAAGAATGTCGTTCGGCATCAGCACAACGTCGGGGCTTTTGCGCGACATGATCTTACTGAGTTCGACTGGGATATCGTGCTTGGCTCCGCCGTCATCGCGGCGATAGATGTAAGCGGTGTTGTAAGCGAAAGGCATCAGCCCTTCGGCATACGCAAGCGCCTTCAACAAAGTGCATTCGTTCTTGCCGCCAATTGGGTAAGCGCCGGGTTTTTTGACATTGCCCACGACGAAGACCTTGCCTGATTCCGGTACGCGAACCTCTTCACCGCCCGTCAAAGTTACATTCAGCAGCGGATCGGCGTCGTCAATCAGGCTCTTGACGGAAATGCGGCGTACAAGAGCAGGCTCGCCGTCTTTTGAAGGGTGGCCAACCGTTAGCAGAATCTCGCTTCCCGCCTCAGGGCTAAGGCCCCCCGCTCGCGCGATGGCGTCCAGCAGAGTAACGTTTCCAACCGCTTGAAATTTAAGGGGAGTCTTCACAGCGCCCGCAACGCTAATGGGGCGGCTGGCATATTCCGCCATGGTGACTGTGACAACGGGACGCACCAGAATCTTTTCCAGATCCAGGGCTCCTGCAATTTTCTCTTCCAGTTCGGCGGGAAACAATCCATCGGCTGTAATGCGTGTCTTCAACATCGGCAGATGGAGTTGGCCGTTAGCACCCACTCGATAGGTGCGGGACATTTCTGGCGCATCGTAGACGGAAAGAGCCACCAAGTCATTTGGCCCAATTTTCTGAACTTGCAGATTGGGTGCGGAGGCATCTGGAACTTGAGGGACAGGGTGATCTTGAGCCCAGGCGGCAGTGAGGCTCAAAACGGCAAACGTGGCGGCGGCACGCATCGGGACAAACGGTGTAGGCATAAAGGGTGACTCCACTTCCAAACAGGTCAAGTGCGCACCCTGCCAAATATTTCTCCCGCCGCATGAAGATTGTTTGCCGCAATGCCGCACTAGAGCAATTCATGGAAAAAGTAAGTTGCGTATTGGCCGGACTGATTGCGGCGCTCCTCTTAGGGATTGCGGTGCATGGCGCAGTGGAACCGGTTCATGCCAACAATGCCGAAGTGTATTTGCGCCGGGCTGACCAGGAAGGCTTTCGGCGCGCGGCATCGCTTAGCCCCCAAAGCTCGGCACCGTGGATAGGTCTTGGCTTACTGGCGGAAAACAAAGACAATGTCACCGAAGCAGAGCATGACCTTATATATGCGGCAACGCTGGACCGCGGTTACGTTCCGCGCTGGACACTAGCGAATCTTTATCTGCGCCATGCCGACGCGCGGGCTTGGCCTTTGCTGGCGGAGGCTTTGCGGATTGCGGTGCACGGCGGGCAGGATTCGGCGGCATTGTTTGAAATAAGCTGGCAATTCCGTTCCGATTCGGCATTTCTGTTGCGCGAAGTTGTTGGCCGCTCTCCCGAGACTTTGCGGTTGTACGTCAGGTTCTTATTGGATACGCACCGCACCTATGCGCTGTTGGAGCCTTCGCTCCTGCTTGCGGAAAGCGCTCCCGGAAGCGAGATGGCATTGCTGATGCAAGCATCGGACCGGTTGCTGAGTGCCGGAGATGGGGCTGGCGCAGAACGGATTTGGGAGACAATCTTTCCGCCGAACCACTCAGGACAATTGCTCACGAACACGGAGTTTCGCACGCCCAGTCAACTTGGCTTCGATTGGCGTTATAACTCCATCCCGGATAGCCGGATTTCCTTCGAGGGCTTAGCGCGGTTCGATTTCACCGGAAGGCAGCCGGACCCGCTGGAGCTACTTTTCCAGACCGCCTTGCTGACACCGGGCGAATATACCTTCATGTGGGAGGCGAAGCAGGCAACCGCGCGATTGCAGGCGGGTTTGTTCTGGCAAGCGACCGATGCAAAATCGGGAGCGGAGCTCTTTCGCCACACCTTACAGGCGGCCGATGATTGGCGCCCTGAAAGCGAGCACTTTGTGCTGCATACCGCGGCGCTGGTGCGGTTATCACTTCATGCAGAACGCCCGCCTGGCCACGCCCGGTTTGAAGGCACTGTTTGGCTACGCCAGCCCAGCCTTAAAATTCAATGACATACTTTCTACTCGCCATCGCAATGTATTCGGTCCTGGCAGCCTGGGCGCCCCGCTTATGGGCGGTTACCATTCCCCAGATTGCCCTCTTTGCCGCGGTTATTTACTTTTGCACGCGCCACTTTACAAGGGGCACTCCCTTGCGGTTTCCACCGTTTCTTACCGCGCCCGGAGCGATGGTGATCATTGGCACGGCCCAACTGCTGACCCACCGGGCAGCCTATGCGTTAAGAACGGAAAACGCGGCGCTCGATTGGGCAGGCTATCTGGCATTCGGCTGGCTTGCGGCGCAGCTTCCTTCAAGCTGCCTTACCCGGAACCGAATTCTGGTATGGTGGGCGTGCTTTGCGGGCGCCGTTGCCACCATCGCCATTTTGACGGCGCTCACCTCACCTTTTCAGATATTCTGGCTGGTGCCGGTGAGATTTGAGCACGCGTTCGGCCCTTATGTGTACCGCAACCATCTGGCGGGTTTTATCGAACTGTCCCTGCCCGCCGCAATCTACCTAGCCATTCGGGAGAAAGAGAGGCGGGCAGTCTTCCTGGCAATTGCGGCGGTGCTTGTATCTGCCTGCGTGGTGGCAGCCTCGCGGACTGGCTTGATTCTTGCCGGAGTGGAGGTGTTCACTATGCTCGCGCTTGCGGCGCACAAGCAGTGGCTCACAGCCAAACAATCGATTGCGTTTTCCTTTCTCTTGATTTGTTCGGTTCTCGCGGGCATAGCGGTGGCCGGGTTCTCACCCGTTCAAACACGATTTGCCGAAGAACATCCGTACTCTGTCCGCTATGAAATTCTGCAGTCCACTCTTGACATGGCCCGGGCAAAACCGCTGACAGGCTGGGGGCTTGGAAACTTCCGCACGGTTTATCCTTCCTTCGGCCGCATCGATCCTGGCGTGTTAGTCAATGAAGCCCATAATGATTGGGCACAGTGGGCCGCGGAAGGAGGCCTGGCCGCCGTACTTGTGATGCTTGTGTTCGCGTTCTGGGCAGCCCGGGCAGGCGTGCGAACGGGTTGGGCGCTGGGTGTGCCCGTAGTTTTCTGCCACGCCCTTGTGGACTATCCGTTTGAAGAGCCGTCTTTGGTAATGCTGGTTATGCTGCTTTCCGCGCTTGCCTGGAACTCTGGGGGTCGCGGAGAAAAGCTGCGATCGCATCGCCACAACGCTCGGCAGCGCACCCGTCCCATAGTTCAGGAATTGAACCCTGTTTAGGCCGGTCCTGCTGGTCGCGCCAAGCGCGAAGAATAGAATTCGTCGAAGTTCCCGCCAACACGTTGGTGCCTTGTGAGATGGTGATGGGGCGCTCCGTATTTTCGCGCAAGGTCAAGCACGGAATCCCTAGCGCCGTTGTCTCTTCTTGAATGCCACCGGAATCCGTCAGCACTGCTGCGCTAGATTCCATCAGGGCCAGAAAATCCAGATAACCTAGCGGGCCAGTCATGTGAATGTTGTCGGGCAATTCCATGCCAGAAGCTCCGATGCGTTCGCGAGTACGCGGGTGAACGGAAAACCAGAGCGGCAATTCATCGGAGATCAGCGCCAGAGCGTCAATAATGGCGCGCAGAACTTTGGGATCGTCCACGTTCGATGGGCGGTGAAGGGTGACGACTCCATAAGGACGACCCGGCGGAACTCCCAGACGCTGCTTCGTATTGCGTTCACTCGCTTTTCGCAAATGGAACCGGAGCGAATCGATCATCAGGTTTCCCACAAAGCGAACCCGTTCCCGCGGTGCGCCTTCCCGTACCAGATTCATCAACCCGGTCTCTTCAGTCACAAGGAGCAAATCGGCAATCGCGTCTGTCGCCAGACGATTAATCTCTTCGGGCATGGCGCGATCAAAGCTGCGCAACCCTGCTTCCACGTGAATCAAGCCGGCGCCCATTTTTTTCGCGACCAAGGCGCAGGCAAGCGTGGAATTCACGTCACCCACCACAATGACGGCCTTTGGCCTCTCTGCTTCCATGACCGGCTCAAAGCGCTTCATAATCTCACCGGTTTGCACCGCGTGTGAACCGCTGCCAACTTGCAAATTATGGTCTGGGCTCTGCATTTCCAGGTCGCGGAAGAATGACCCGGACATTTCCTCGCCGTAGTGCTGGCCGGTGTGCACCAGAATGGCGCGGAACTCCGCTGGCCGTCGCTCGAACTCGCGCATGAGCGGCGCAATTTTCATATAGTTGGGCCGCGCACCGGCAACCACAATCACTGTTGAAGGATTCATTGCTGAATCTGAGTGCTTGCGGAACCGCGAATCCTCTCACATATTCGGCCGGTTCAATCGAGAGCGCCCAGCATGCCGACGAAATGAGCAACTTCGTCGGTCACCACCATGGAATCCGCTCGATTCTGGCAACACAATACGCCTGCAATCCCCTTCACCGGATCTACCCACCCATGTGTCTGGTAATAGCTGCCGTGTCCAAACGTGCCCACCGAATGGTTGCGGAAGATTCCATTGGGGCTTGTGACGAGTGAAAATCCGTATCCATAACCCATGCCCGGAAGAAAGCCGGCATTGCGATCTTCGGTTTGCACGGAAATCATTTGGCTGGCGCTCCTTTCCGATAAAATACGTGCACGGTTCGATAGGCCTCCGTTTCGGATCATTTCGTAGAATCGCCAGAGGTCAAGTGCCGTGGTTCGCAGACCATTTACCGGCGAAACATAGCGCAGGGGATTCAGCGGATCTTCTGCATCAGGTAGCAGGTCGCCATCTGCAATTCGATAGATTGCTACAACTCGCCGCTGCTCCTCTTGCGGCACATGGAAGTAGCTGCTGCCCATGCCTGACGGATTGAAGATCCTTTTCTGGACAAAGCCCTCATAACTCATCCCGGAAATCTTTTCGATGATCCGGCCCACCACAGCCAGACCACCGTTGCTATAGGCCCAATGCGT
>JAYTGM010000535.1:0-3262 GCA_043733425.1 Terriglobia bacterium | reverse complement strand
CCCGTGCGTTCGGCATGCGCATCGTAGCTTACGATCCGTTTGTTACCTCTCTGATCGCAGCCGATCTCGACGTCTCACTCGTCTCGCTGGACGACCTATTTGCCCAGAGCGATTACATCACCCTCCACGTCTCGCTCACCCCCGATACTGAAAATCTCCTCTCCGCCGCAGCCTTCGCCAAAATGAAGACCGGCGTCCGCATCGTAAACTGCGCGCGCGGCGAATTGATTTGCGATTCAGCCCTCGCCGCCGCCATCGAAAGCGGCAAGGTGGCCGGTGCCTCGCTCGATGTTTTCACCGTCGAACCCACCACCGCGGAATATCCTTTGTTCGCGCTCGATCAGATCACCGCTACGCCGCACATCGGCGGTTCCACGGAAGAAGCTCAGGAAATTGTTGGCGTGCGCATTGCGGAGCAGATGGTGGAGTATCTTCGCAACGGCGTGGCTATTAACGCAGTCAACATGCCGGCGCTTTCGCCCGAGCAGTACCGCGCGCTGGGCCCCTATATCGATATCGCGGAAAGGCTCGGCAATTTCGCCGCGCAGCTAGCCACCGGTAATCCGCGTGGCGTGAAACTCACCTATTTTGGCCGTATCGCCACCTTGAACACCAGTCTTTTGCGCAACGCAGGTCTCGCCGGGCTGGTTCGCCGCTCCGCCGGATTCTCTGGAGTGCAACGGGCCAATGTGGTCAATGCCATGCAGATCGCTTCCGAGCGGGGCTGGGCGGTCACCGAAACACAGGACCAACGCCCGGGAAGACAGGATGCCGTACGCCTGGAGCTTGAAACGGATCGTGGGCGCACGGTGGTCGAAGGTGCCTGGCTAGGCGAACGCGCCCGCCTGCTTCATCTGGACGGCATCTATTGCGAAGCCCCTCTCTCCGGCCATCTCATTTGCATGAAGAACCTGGATGTGCCCGGCGTAATTGGCCACGTAGGTCTTGTTCTGGGCCGTAATTGCATCAATATCGCCAACTTCTCCCTGGGCCGCCGCGAGGATCAAATTGATCCGAACGCGCCCCGCGAAGCCATCGCCGTAGTTTCTACTGATGTGGAAGTTCCGGAGCGTGTTCTGCGCGAATTGATGGAAAATCCAGCAATCACCTTAGCCCGCTCGGTTGAATTCGCCTCCTAAAATTAGTGAAATAGCACGAACTGCGTTTTGGTCGCACTAGTACCCGAAAGTACGAGTAAGAAGATCGTCAACATCCAATACAGTGGTTTTTGGCGTATGTTGTGCAGTAGCGGGCCCCGTTAGTGTTTGCGTAAAAACGCTGCCGGGAATGTTCCCGAGAGTTAACCAATCTCAAGGAGAGATATGAAAGACGTACGAGCAGTTCTTTCGTTGCTAATGGCAACTACCATGGTCGCGCCTATCGGAATGTTCGGCGCGAGCCATCGGGAAGCCCCTATTACTGCCCTGGACCGAGCTGCTGATATCACCGATTTTTATTCATTCGTCAGCTACGAGGATCCCACCAAGGTCGTCTTCATCATGAGCGTCGACCCGCTGCTGGAGCCTTCCAACGGTCCTACTTATTTCCCTTTTGACCCGGGCATTCGCTACCGGATCAACGTTGATTACACCTTCGATGCCATCGAAGATGTGAGTTTTGAATTTGCTTTCAACACGATTTACAATGCCCCGGGCATTTTCACGGCTTACGTGGGCGCGGGTTCAGGTTTTAACGCGCCGGCAAACGCACCGCTGACCAGCCCGGGAACTTCGGGGCAAGCCAGCCCCACCGCTGGACAGCCTGTGATTCCGCCGATGATCACCTCATTGACGGGCCCCGGTGCCGCCGGTTTGAATTTGCAGCAGAACTATACCGTCACCATGATCACCGGTGCCGGCGCCACCGCAACCCGCACGGCAATGAATGGTGGCCAGACGTTGATTGCTGTTCCCACCTATGTCGGTTCCCGCACCATGGGCACCCCGGCCCAATATCAGGCCCTCGCTCAACAAGGGATTTACACAATTCCGGTAGCAGCCGGATTGGCTGGCGGTCGGCCCGGGCAGTCCATGCGCGTGTTCGCTGGCACTACTGACGATCCTTTCTATATCGATCTCGGCGCGGCGTTCGATTCCCTCAACTTCCGTCCCGGCGCATTCTTCGCGGGCGGTACCAGCGCGGCTGGCGTTCCGCTTCCCGTGTTGCTCCCCACGCAGGATCTGAACGATACACAGAATTTCGCTCCTGACGCCGTTTCCGGTTTCAACGTAAACACCATTGCCATCGAAGTCCCCATCTCCATGGTTACCCGCGGCGGTCAGCCGGTTATCGGTTCATGGGCCACCACTTCCCGCCTTCGCACCCAGGTGCGTCCTCCGGTGGCTAACGCGCCCGCACCAGCTGCTGGCGATTTTGCCCAGATCCAGCGCATGGCCAACCCGCTGATTAACGAACTCATCATCGGTATCGGCTCTAAGGATGCCTGGAGCACTAGCGCTCCCAGCGGCGACATTCAGTATGCTAATTTCGCTTTGGACCCATTGCTGGCACGCGTTCTCAATACGGTTTTTGGTCTCTCGGTTCCTGATCCGCCCCGTACCGACCTCCTGCCGCTGGTGGCCTACGGGCCTCCCATCGCAGCCAAGGGTGCCGCTCCTACTCCTCTAACCGCGGCAAATCCGTTTGCCGATCTGCTACGGCTCAACACCTCCATCCCCGCCACACCGCTTGCTTCACGCCGGCGTCTTGGCTTTGTCGTGGGAGATTCCGCTGGCTTCCCGAACGGCCGCCGCATTACCGATGACGTGACCGACATCGCACTCCGCGTGGTTGCAGGCGCGCTCTGCGCTAATTGCACCTCCGCCGGGCTTCCCTTCAACGCGTCACTGGTTCCGGCCTTGGGCGATGGCGTCAATATGAACGACGTTGTCACTCAGGAAGTGTTCCCGTATGTCGCCTATGCACACAGCGGCCGTCAACGCCGTCACGTCGATTTCGGCGAACGTCCTTGCCCCACCGCCCAGGTACCTTCCACTGTGCCCGTTTCGCCTTCCTTTATCTCGGTTGGCTCCGCAACCTGCCCTGAACAGTAAATCAAAGGCAGAGTAGTAAAATAGGCCGTCCGGGTGGTTCGCCCGGGCGGCCTTTTCTTTTCCGTTGATCTTATGCGCTCTTTCTTCCTCTTACTCTCCTCCCCCTTCTTTTTTCTTACCGGAATCCAGGCGGCAGCTCCACAATCCCCTTTCATCTCGCAGCTCATCTCAAGCGCCGAAGCCAAAATCAAGACGGCGCCGGATAACCC
>JAYTGM010000534.1:0-8880 GCA_043733425.1 Terriglobia bacterium | reverse complement strand
GAAACTCCGGCGTTTGGCTTTCGCAATGACCTCAGGATCAGCAGTTTCCGGCGTAACCGCAATGCCATTCTGATGTGCGCTCATGATTCATTTCCTTTCCGCCCTGCTCTCTAATTAAATTCACTGGAAATGTCTCACTGATATTGGCACAGAGGGCTTGTGGGGACACACCGAATCGGGTCACTGTCGACAATCCCTTGATTGAGCTCTTATAGTTCCTCAAAGGCCTATAAAGAGGCTTTCGGACCAAATCAAAAGCAGAACACTTTACTTTCACTTGTATTGTTTTAAGCTGAAGCTCACCGCTCGGGAAACTCTACTTGTAATCATTTTCGTTTCACTGGGGCAACGTCAGACCCAGATATTCGCCAAGCCGTGATTATTCGTGTCAAGGCCAAGTAGAAATGTCCGGTTACGGGCCACATAGAAATGTCCGGTTGGCGAGTAGTGGGACGAAACGTAATGTTAGTGGGTGAAGAAGCCCCACGCGCCACGACCTGGCCGTGGGGTTCGTTTTTGAATTGGCGAGAGCATTACTTGGGTGAAGCCTTCGAGCGGAGGCTCTGGATAAGAAAACGCGGAGGTAGCCGGGCCGCCCTTGCCCGGCTGTCCTTTTGCCTTCATTCGGTTCCCCCGTCGCCAGGTTCGTCTTTGAGGATGACCCAAAGGGCTGCCGCTTTCTCCAACTCGAAGCTGCGCATCCAGGTTTTCGGCCCTGGCGCCCGCCGAACCGAACGGCCATCGCTCCATCCCAACGCTGTCCCACCATTACACGCGCACCCCGCAGGCCCGGTCTGACATCGGCGCGCGCAATCTGCCATGTTAGGCTTCCGTAACGCACTGTGTAGTCATTGGCCACGACACGCTGCTCGATGTAGCTAAGAATCGAATCCAGCCGGTGCGACTTATCGAGCGGGCGATGCGCATCGGTCGCTTTCACCGGTTCGCGCGTGAACCGCGCTTCCCATTCCGGGATGTACTCGTTTTCCACATAAGCATTGGCTTGTTCCAGCGTCGCCGCGCCGGCGATCCTCAGCCCTTTCACCAATCTGTCCTGGTCGGTGCCGAAACTGCGTTCCACACGGCCTTTGGCTTGCGGACTATGCGCGGGATTCCATTCGATACCCAGTTCCTGGAGGGCGCGACCGATCTGCGTGGGCGGTGTTTCTCCCTCGCGCGGCATCTCTCCGTTCTTGCTTTTGGGCGTGTTGGCGAACAGCGCGGCTTTGTCGGTGTAGAACGCCAGCGGCCGGCCGTATCGTTCCAAATAGCTTTGCAGCAGACGCATGTTCTCCTCGGTTGAGTCATGCCGGACAAACCGGCAGAACAGACGGCTTGTGGCGTCGTCGATCATCTTGATCAGATACAGCTTTTCGCCACGGCCTTCCAGCCAGTCGTGTTCACTGGTGTCCCACTGCACCAGTTCTCCAAAGCAGGCGCGGCGCTTCCGCCACTGATGCACTTTCTCGATCTTGGCCGGATGCACTCTCCAGAGGCCGGCTTCGGTCATCCACTTCCGTACCGTCTCCTTGCCGATCCATAAACCGCGCTTCTTGCCCAAATACTCGCTCGCCAGCGTCGGTCCGAAATCGGCATACTTTTTCGTCGAAAGAAGGGACAGGGCTTGCTGTTTTGCCGCTTCCGGCATCCGACGATTGGAAGGCTGGCCGCGCAACCCATGCAGAATGCTCCGATCCCCTTGCTCGCGCATCCGCGTCACCATGCGCCGTATCTGCCGCTCAGTCACATTCAGATGTTGGCCAGCCTGCTTCTGAGTAATCCGTCCCTTTTTCGCATCGCTGAGTACTTTCAGCCGATCGCGGTCCCGTGTCGATAATGCCATTGGTCCCTCTTCCATCCAGCAGTTCTCCCGCTTTCAGTCAATAGGACATTTCTACTTGGCTCTAACAGGACATTCTCATTTGGCCGCGACAGCCGTGATTATTCCTTGCACAGAAAACTGTTATATGAAATAATCCACTTCAAAATCGAGGCAATAACTATGGGACGCGTACTGAGATCCGCAATGTTTTTGGGTGCCATCAGCTGTTTCGCTCAGGACCGCGGGACTATTACGGGAACTGTTACGGATCCAGCGGGTGCATCCATACCCGGTGTCGCCATCAAGGGGACAAATCCTGCGACCGGCTTAGTCCAGACCGTCGCAACTAACAATGAAGGCAGTTATACGCTGCTGTACCTGCCTGTTGGAAAATACACGGTTAGCGCCGAGAAGACCGGGTTCCGGACTGCCGAAGCGATGAATATCACGGTTGACGTGTCGACGACAGCTCGTGTGGATCTGAAGCTCGAAGTGGGCCAGGTCTCTGAAAAAATCGAAGTCTCCGCGGTGGCCCAGGCGGTTGTTTCTGAACGAAGCGATCTCGGGACAGTGGTTACGACCAAGACGATTAACGATCTTCCCCTATCGCTTTCAGGCGGGTTACGGGACAACCTCGCGTTTGCAATCCTGACGCCGGGCACCGTCTTGAGCGCCCCAGGCGACAACAACAGCCTTCGGATCGGTGGTGGACTTTCTGCCGGAGCAAGCTTATTGCTTGACGGCGCGGAATCGAATAGCGAGAGGCGGAACGATGCCGGCTTCCAGGCCGTAAGCACAGATGCCGTGGCCGAATTCAAAGTAATTAGCAATGGCTATTCGGCTGAATATGGGCGGACCGCCAACGGCATTATCAACTTCACCACGAAATCGGGAACCAATGAACTGCACGGTTCAGCATTCGAGTACTTCCGAAACAATGATTTAAACGCCCGCCGGTTTTTCTCCGCAACCCGGTCCATCGTTCGCCAGAACGACTTTGGGGGAACAGCCGGCGGACCCGTCTTCGTCCCAAAGGTATACGACGGCCGTAACAAAGCGTTTTTCTTCTTCTCTTACGAGAAATCGATTCAGCGATCCGGTAGCCCGTCGGGTTTTACCTCAATCCCGCCTGAGGCGCTGCGAATGGGGGATTTCAGTAAGTGGACAGATGCCAAAGGAAATGTAATTCCGATATACGATCCAGCCACCACACGCGTTGTTGGCAGCACCATTGTTCGCGACCAATTCCCTGGCAATGTCATTCCCGCCAACCGCATCTCACCGGTAGCAACAACGTTAAATAAGTATCTGCCGCCGACCGAATTACCTACTCTATTCAACAATATTCACCAGGTAGGAAGTGGCGGAAGTGACCAGAATGTGTATTCCATCAAAGGCGATTATGCAATTACGGCTAATAGTCGACTCAGTGGACTATTCAGCAAGCAGCACTTCGAGTCTCCGGACTCAATCGGGCCCGCTCGGGGACCAACAAATTCCACGGCACCGTTTTTGAATTCCTTCGCAACGACAAAGCCGACGCACGAAACTTCTTCCTGCTCTCCACCCAGCCGACACCGGAACTCCGCCGCAACATCTACGGCGGCACCGTCGGCGGCCCCATCCTCAGGAACAAGACATTCCTGTTCGGAAGCTGGCAGGGCACACGCCAGAATTCCGGCGCTAGCACGATCGTCACAACTGTGGAATCCCCTGCGTTCCGTATAGGCAACTTCTCCTCGGTAACCAGCCCCATCTACGATCCTGCGCTCACCGTCTCCAACGGCACCGGCGGCTACACCAAGACCCCCTTCCCAGGCAATATCATTCCCTCAAGCCGCATCAGTGCCACCAGCGCATTGCTATTCAAAGACCTACCCCTTCCAATCACCAGCGCCGCCGCAAATAACTACGTGGTCAGTCCAATCACACGTCTCAGCCGCGACCAATGGGACCAGCGCGGCGACCACAACTTCTCCGACAAGGACAAGCTCTTCCTCCGCTACAGCTATTACCTCTACCACTACGTGAATCCCGGACCACTGCCCGCTCCGCTCATCGGCTCCACCGCATTCCAGCAATCCACCAACGATCAAAGCGGACACGGAGTGGCTCTCGGCGAAACGCACATCTTCAGCGCAACCATCATCAACGAGTTTCGCGCCGGCTATAACCGCGTCTCCAACGCCCTCGCCCCTTTCATCACGGACAATCTCTTCACCAAATACGGCTTCGGTTACATCCCCGCGGCGTCCGGCCTAACCGGTTTACCGCAAATCACCATCAGTGGTTTTGCGCAACTCGGCGAAGCCACCTTCCTGCCCGATGCCAAAGGCTCCGACACCTTCCAGATGAACGATTCCTTGACCTGGAACAAAGGCTCCCACTTCATCCAGGCCGGGGGCGAATATCGCTGGGTGCGAAGCCGGTACAACATCTGGGGCAACGCCCGCGGCTCGTTCGTATTCAATGGTGCGTTCACCGGAACAGCGAGCAGCGCCTACAGCCCCGTCGCCGATTTCCTTCTCGGCTATCCCAGCAGCGCCGCACTTTCCAGCGTTCTCAACGGCGACATCCGCTACAAATACTATGGCGGCTACATCAACGACGATTGGAAAGTCACCCCAAAGCTCACGCTGAACCTCGGCTTGCGTTATGAGTACTTCACCGCGCCGTACGAACGCAATGATCGCAACTCCAATTTCGTTGTCGGCCCAAATAAGCTGATCTACGTCAATAACAACATTCCGCCCTCAACGCCCGCCGCATTCGCCATTAAAATCCCCTCCGGCGTCGACAATCGCGGCTTGGTAAAGACCAACAAAAACAATTTCGCACCAAGGATGGGCCTCGCCTACCAACTCGCCCCAAACACTGTCTTCCGTGCTGGCGGCGGCGTCTTCTTTGGCGATCCAGGCGCAGCCGGCGTCTCCTCACGTACCGAATACAATCCCCCCTTCCGGGTCGGTTACGCCTACACTAGCGATAACATCCATCCAACTCTAACCTTCGCTACCGGCTTCCCGGCCAACGCCGTCGATCCCACAGTTTTCGATCCTTCCACCAGCGCGCTAAACGCGTGGGATCCGAACTCGGCTTCCCCGGTCGTCTACCACTGGAATGCAACCCTCGAACAGCAGCTCGGAAAATTCCTCGTGGACGCGAACTATGTCGGCACTAAGGGTTCGCATCTGTCCACCTTCTACAACATCAACGCGCCTGATCCTGGTGGGACCTCGACCGCAGCTCGGCGTCCTTACCAAGGGTTCAGCGACATTACTTATGTTGATTCCATGGGAAACTCCGAATACAACGCGCTGCAAATGCGCGTCCAACGCCGCTACACTAACGGGTTCTCTCTGCTACTTTCTTACACCTGGAGTAAGTCAATCGATCTCAGCAGCGGGCAACTGGTCGGCGACCTAAATTTCCGCAACCGCAACAACATTGGTTGGGAGCGCGCGGCGTCATCCTCCAGCGTTCCCCAGCGCCTCGTCATCAGCTACACTTATGCACTGCCGGTCGGGTCCGGGTTGCACTTCACTCCCACCAACCGCGCAGTGTCGGCAGTCGTAAGCGGATGGCAGGTGAATGGTATTACAACAATCCGCAACGGACACCCGTTCACAGTCACGACCAACGTGAGCTCCGCAAATACGGGCCAGGCCCGCCCCAATTGGGATCCCAGCGTCCACACACCCGGCTTTACCCCCACCATCAACCAGTGGTTCGATTTCGCGCAGTTCACGCCTGCCACCCCATATAACTTCCCGAACGAGGGCCGTGATGTTATTTACGCTCCCGGAGCAATCAACTTCGATGCCAGCCTCTTCAAACGGGTCTCGTTCAAGAAACTCGGTGAAGCGGGCCGCCTCGAAATGCGGTTCGAAGGTTTCAACATCTTCAACCACCCCCAGTTCGGCCAGCCAAACGCGAATATCTCATCCGTCGGTGCGGGTTCGATCACCTTTCTCTCCACCAGCATGCGCCAACTCCAGGCCGGCCTGAAAATCGTTTTCTAATAACAAACATGAATAAAATTCCAAGACGCCAATTCATCAAATCAGCTACCGCCGCCGCCGCAAGTCTAGCTTCCTGGCCAGGCCCAAGCCGTGCTGCGGAAGCCCCGCGCCCCAACATCGTCTTCATACTCTGCGACGACCTGGGCTTTGGCGACATCGGTGCCACTTACCAGAACCAGCGCGCCGCCCTGCACGACCGCGGCGTGCCCTTCTTCAGCACCCCCAACATCGACACCTTGGCAAAAGAAGGAGCAATGCTCACCCAGCATTACAGCGGCGCTCCAGTCTGCGCACCCTCGCGCACATCGCTGCTCTCAGGTCTCACTCAAGGCCACGCCAACGTCCGCGACAACGAATTCGACAAAGCGCTCGCCGATTCACACACCTTAGCTACGGTCCTCCAGCAAGCCGGTTACGCCACCGCGGCAATTGGCAAATGGGGCCTGCAAGGCGGCGACTGGCAGAACCCTCAAAACAAGAACCCCTCCATCGACGCCCCAGCCGCCCAAAAGGCAGCCACCTACCAAACCTGGAACGCCTTTCCCACAAAGCGAGGTTTCGACTACTTTTTCGGCTACGTCCGCCATCAGGACGGCCACTCCCACTACCCCAAAGAAGACGGGCGCGAAGTCTGGCAGAACGACCGCGAAATCGCCACCGATCTCGACAAGTGCTACACCGCCGACCTCTGGACCGCACAGACGAAAAAGTGGATCACAGACCAGACTAAAACGAACCCCGCCAAGCCCTTCTTCGTCTACCTGGCCTACGACACGCCCCACGCCAAACTGCAAAATCCTCCTTGCCCCTACCCCGCAAGCGGTGGCCTCACCGGCGGTGTCCAATGGACCGGCAAACCCCATGCCATGCTCAACACCGCAACCGGTACCGTCGATAGCGACATGTTCCCCGATTACGCAAAAGCCACCTGGGACCATGACCACGACTCCGCCACGCCTGAAGTGCCCTGGCCCGATGTCCAGCAACGCTACGCCAACGATGTGCGCCGCATCGATTCTGGCGTCGGCGACATCCTCCAACTTTTGAAAGATCTGAAAATTGACGACAACACCCTCATCGTCTTCACCTCTGATAACGGCCCCTCCATCGAATCCTATCTCGACAAAGAACCCTACGCGCCAACCTTCTTCCGAGGTTACGGTCCCTTCGACGGCATCAAGCGCGACACCCTGGAAGGCGGCATGCGCGAACCCACACTCGTTCGCTGGCCGAAGATGATTCCCGCCGGTCGACTTGCCACACAGCCGTCAGGCCAGTGGGATTGGCTAGCCACCTTCGCCGAAGCAGCTGGCGTACCCGCGCCGGCCGCTTCCGATGGCGTTTCACTACTCCCCTCACTCACAGGACGGGGAAACCAACGCGCCGGCACCATCTACCTCGAATACTTCCAGAATCAAAATACCCCAAACTTCGCCGACTTCAACCCTGCCCATCGCGGACGCAAACGAGGGCAGATGCAAAACATCTTCCTCAACGGCTACATGGGCGTCCGCTATAACGTCAAGTCAGCGAACGATGATTTCGAAATCTACGACCTGGCCAACGACCAACAAGAAATCCATAACCTCGCCAAGGATCTTGTCCCCCTGCAAGCCGCGATGAAAGCGCGCGTACTGCAAGTCCGCGTCCCGAATGCAAGTACGCCAAGACCATACGACAACACCCCGGTCCCCCCAGTCACCAAAATCCCCACAGGCGCACCAGGCCTCACCTGCTCCACCTTCACCGGTGCCTGGCCATGGCTCCCCGATTTCCGCACACTAACCCCAACGAAGCGCGGCCACACCAAGACGATCGGTCTCGCCATGCCCACCGGCAACAAACCGTTCGGCGTCGCCTTCGAAGGCTACTTCTACGCCGCACAGCCATCCGAATACACCTTCACTCTGGCAAGCGACACAGGCGCAATGCTCTTCCTCCACGAGATCCGCCTCATCGGCGAACCCCTAAAAGACGCCGCAGGAAAATTCACCGGCACCGTCCGACTCAACACCGGCTGGCACCCTATCCGGCTCTATTACCGCCACGCCGGAAACGCCAAACCAAGCCTCGAACTGTCCTGCCAACAAGGCGCATCGACCACCTACAAACTCACACCAGAAGTATTTCGATCACTCTCGAAGGAAGCCTAATCCATGAATAGACGCGAAGCCCTCTCGACCCTCGCCGCCGCCCCTTTCCTGGCTTCCGGACAAGCCTCCGCGCAAACCTCCCGCCCCCCCAAATATCCTCTTCATCCTCTCCGATGACCACAGCGCCCCCTACCTCGGAGCCTATGGCGCTGACTATATGTACACGCCCAACCTCGACAAGTTCGCACGCGAGGGCGTAGTCTTCGAACGAGCCTTTACCGCCGCGCCCCAGTGCGTTCCATCACGCACCGCGCTGATGACAGGCCGCTCCCCCGTCGCCGCCCGCATGGGCCGCTTCAGTTCCCCACTCCCCCCGGAGATCCTGACGGTTCCCGAAGTCCTGCGCACCAAGGGTTATTACACGGGCGTCGTCGCCAGGATGGTCCACTGCTTCAGGTTCAGAGTAGAGTCTAAGATCCGGGTGACTTCTTCCACACCAAGTACACGCGGCAGTATCGGTCGTCTTTTCGGTTCCGGGACGCTCTCCGCGAACCAGCTCTGCTTTAACTTACAAGATTGGAGAAACCGCAGGCCGGAACGATTTACCATCACGGTGTTCGGTAGCGATTCCTTGTCTCTGATCAGATGCAGCAAGTACTCACGCACCTCTTCGGGGCCGAGTTTGTCAGGCGATTTGTGAAAGTATTTAGAAAACCTTTCAACAGCTCCTACGTAAGCCCGAGTCGTGCAAACTGACAAATTCCGTGACTGCAACTGGTCTAGCATTCGTTTGCGTAGCGAAGTCATTCCAATGAACTCCTTCGTTCACTGGTTTACCGCTACTTACTACCCGCGATCCTCGGGCGTGCCCTGCCGCTTGCGGCTACGTTCATTGCCCCTTATCACTCTGCAAGAAAGTCATAGTATCTCGCCCATGGGCGAA
>JAYTGM010000533.1:0-3268 GCA_043733425.1 Terriglobia bacterium | reverse complement strand
CGAAAAACGAACCCAATCCCACTTGTCCCGCTCCCAGGCTTAGATCGATTCCATGCAAGGACGTATTAGGTTGGCCATTCACTGCCACGTCCACCGTTCCATTAGCAGCGTCGTAATCAAGACGCACCTTGTACCATTCGTCCGCGGAGGGAAGGGAAGCGGGAGCATCGGCGCGGCTGATACGAACACGGTCGCCCCCATATACGTGAAAGATTCCATTGTGAACAATCTGCTCTTTGGCGGAATCACCCGATAGGTGGGCGTAGTTGAAGTGAAGGTCGTCGCGGTATGCGTACACAATAATCAGCGACTTTGCTACCCGCTTGACTTCGGCTTCCACGGTCACTTTTTCAAAGGCACCCGTCTGAGCCAACGCGAATTGCGTCGGCTTCCGCGGTTTATCTTTTTCAGGCGGATGGGCTGTAAGCATGAGCATTATCGGCACACCCTGCTGGCTTTCTATTTTCCAATCAGAACCCACAGGAACATTCCATGTGACTCCAAATGCCTGTATGCGGTCGGCTGCGGTTAAGCCGACTGTCAATAACAAGACGCTAAAGAGCAGGCGCATGCTTTATGTTAGTCTGGCGCGGGGATCAGGGCACAACCATAACATTCACTGCCTGTAGGCTGCCGTCGGGATTTTTCGCCACGTCGAGCGAAAGTTTTGTCCCAACTGCAATCTTTTTTGGATCCACCGGGTTGCCAGCTTTTAAAAAGCGAGTCTTATGATTGCGGTAAATGGTAACAGGCTCATCCCCGCCTGAATCCAAAACAATCACCTTTGAGGTGAGTTCTTTCAGAACGCCATTAAAGGTGACAGCTGGAAGATTGAATGCGCCGGCGACGTCGGTCGGTTGTTGAGGTCCACGTTTGGGCCTCTGGCCATCCAGGCTCCCGGCAGCCACAATTGAAAGGAGCACGCCCCAAACCCGAAACATAAATTTAGAACCTTTGAAGAGCATGAGAAAGCTGGGATAGAGTGAATGGCTTAGGCAGGAAACCGGTTGCTCCCTTCCGCGACAAACGTTCGTATTCTGAACTCATGTTGAAGCCGGTTGAAACCAAAATCGGCAGCTGAGGCGCAATCTGGTGAATACGCTCAAGTGCTTCTTCGCCGTCCATTACCGGCATTGCGAGATCAAGCACCACTCCAGCCAGACGCTCCTTCTCTCGCGTCACAATATCAACGCCGTCCTGCCCGTTGTCGGCAAGGATGACCTCAAAACCTAATTTGGTAAGCGCCGCCTCGGCGAACGTACGGATAGTGACCTCGTCGTCAATCACCAGAATCAAACCACCAGAAGAAGTGGCTTCAGTTGCCAGGTCTGCTTCTCTGGGAGCAACAGGCTGAGCCACGGCGGGTAAATAGAGCCGGAATGTGGTTCCCTGTCCGGGCGAAGTCTCCAGCTTGAGATGGCCGTGATGTGCGCGAAGAATTCCGTGGACTGCTGAAAGACCAAGACCCCGGCCCGCAAACTTAGTAGTGAAGAACGGATCAAAAATGCGCGCACGAACATCGGCTGCCATGCCCGAGCCCCAATCGCGAACGGAAAGCAGAATATATTCGCCAGGCTGGAAATCGTGATCACCCTTCAGGATTGGTTCGGATGCCGTACTGATCACGACTTTGCCCTTCCCTCGCTCGCCGTATGCTTCCGCTGCGTTAATCACCAGATTCATCACAATCTGTTGAAGCTGCGTGGCATCCGCTTCCAGGGAGGGAAGATCCTCGGCTAAGTTGAATTCCAACTGAATGCCGCGTGGTATCAAGCGGGTTAGCAAAACCCGGTTGGCGGCAATCTGTTCAGAGAGATTGAGCAACTGCATGACAAACCGGCCTTTCCCGGCATAGGCCAGCATCTGGCGTGTCAGATCAGCGGCGCTTTCGCTTGCCTTTACAATTTCTTGAGCCATCTCAAAACCGGGGCTTCCGCTTGGCAACTCATCCAGAAGAAGACTGGCATTGCCAAGAATCCCGGTGAGCAAATTGTTGAAATCGTGCGCGATTCCGCCCGCTAAAACACCAATACTTTCCAGTTTCTGAGCGTGCTGCAACCGGTCTTCGAACCGCTTACGGTCTGTTATGTCGGAAGCCGTGCACACGGCTCCCGTCAGCAACCCTTCCGGGTTCAAAACTGGATCGAGGTGAAGCAAAATGATGGAATCGCCATCCGATTGCTCGTTCGATTGGCGCATACGCGTGGCCTGCAATTTTTTGAAGAGCGCATCGCAATCTAACTTATGCTCCAAGGACAAGCGTTTGTACCGCTCGTTCGCGCGCATTGTCCTGCCATCGCGGTCTAGCAACGCAACACCGTCCTGCAAAGCATTAAACGCGGTAGCCCACTCAGCCGCGGTGTTACGGACCTGCTCTTCCGCTTTTCTGAGACGTAAGAGGGAATTGACCGTGGTCAACAGCCTTTCCCGCTCTACCGGTTTCATAAGATATGCGTCAGCCCCCGCTTCAAGGCTTTGCACTCTGGCCGCTTCATCCCGGTATGAAGCGGAAACTTGCAGGATTGGGATGTGAGCAGTTACGGCGTTTTCCCGCAGCCGTCTACATACTTCAAAGCCGTTCAAATCAGGAAGACGAACATCCAATAAAATCAACTCTGGCCTGAACTCAACGGCCAAACGGATTCCCTCTGCACCGGTCGCGGCTTCAACTACTTGAAATCCGGCTTTGGTTAGGTACCGGGAAAGCAGTTCACGGTCATTATTGTCATCGTCGATGTTGAGAACGACTGGCCTTATCTCACTCAAACGGAGCCCTCACCAGTTACCAAAATCGCTCGCAAAAAAGGCGCTGTCACGTCATACATCTTCCGAAAGCACCTCACGCTAGATGATAACGCAAGGTGTTAAACGCTCTTCTAGACAATAGCGATTTAGACTGAAAGCTTAATGGTTGTGCGTTAAACGGTCATAGACAAAGCCTGCACCGCCGCCGCTAAGAGCGCCAATTGCGGCACCTTTGCCGCCACCCGCTAAAGCACCAATAGCAGCACCCACACCCGCGGTTCCCGCAACAATCGCGACGGATTTGCCTGTAGAGCGCCCGTGGTGCATTTCAGTGCGATAAACCCTTGTCGTGCGCCCACCTTCGTAAACCGTACGCACTGGCTCCCGGTCGTTAATCACTTCTTCGGTTACCGTTTGAGGAACATTTTGGTGAACGTAGACCGGGCGGTGAGTGGAAGAATAGTATCCATCCTGCTGATAGCTTCCGGCATAGTTGTTGGAATAGCCTGATTCCTGCATTTGT
>JAYTGM010000532.1:0-3271 GCA_043733425.1 Terriglobia bacterium | reverse complement strand
TCCGGGGAGCGGTGTACCCGGCTTTGGCAATGATCTGATACTTGATCGGCTTGCCCTTTTCATTGGTGACGCGCAGCGGTTCATTCGTCGCCGGATTCACCAGTTCCACTTTAATCTTTCGGAATTTTCCGTCCCGCGCCTGATTCGACGGGTTATAGCCCAGCGAATACTGGTTTCTTAGCGATTGCGAAATGCTCTGGTAAATAGAAGGGAACTCTCCATAGAAGCGAGGGAAAAAAGCCTGTCCGCCGGTCTCTTTCGCGAATGTCTTCATCTGGTTGTCAGCTTGAAGAAAATCCAGACGCTGAATTGCGCCCATGCCGCCGCGGGCATCGGCCATTTCCCGCGCGGTTTGCAGCAGGCCGATCGCGTAAATCGGGACTGCCAAATTCTGGAGTGCTTTGCGGGTCTTATCGAACGTCAGCTTGCTGAACGTATCGATACCTGACGAAACCAGAACAATCGCTTTGCGGCCTTCGATATCTTTCATCCGCTCTTCGGCTTCCACCAGAGCGTCATAAAGATTCGATTCAGAGAATGCCGCGATACGCAACCGCTGCAAAGCTTCCTGCGTTTTACGGCGGTCTGTAGTGAAATCGGACAGAATCTCCGGTCTCATGTCGTAGGCCATCACCGCAACGTAGTCGTCTTTCTTCAGCGTCTCGACAAAGCCGTAGACCGCCTGCAGAGTCTGGAACCAGCCGGAGCCGTAATAGCTCTGGAACAGGTTGCTGAATTCCACCACCAGGCAAACCGTTTCCGGGGCCTCGCCCAGCGCGAAATTCGACACCTGCTGCGGGACGTTGTCTTCCAGAATGCGGAAGTTGCCTTTGGGAATGCCAGGTATGAAGTGGCCCTTGTCATCAAGCACCGCAACATCGACGCTGACGATATTGGTATCCACCTTGAAATTCGCGCCTTCTCCTAAGGCTCCGCCTTCTTTGGTTTTTGGGCTGAGCTTAGAGGGAATCTTCGGGAGATCCGACTCCGGTTCATTCGAAGGAACTTCTTTCTTCCGCGGTTTCGAGACAGTGTTCGAGCCCGGCTGAATTGGCCCTTCCTGACCGAAGAGCACAAGCGCGGTCAGCGCGCAGAGCAGAGGCTTAGATCCCATGGAGATATGTTATCTGGACGGCCACCCGTCCGTGCGGGTTACTGGTTGCGGTCGTGCTTGCGCATATAGACCTGAAACTTCTTTTTCGCCCGCTGCAGTTTCCAATCGCGGTAGTTCTGGCCGATTAGATCGAGGTTTACGGTTTGAAACTCCATCTTCAGATACGCGTATCCGAAGATCATTCCACCCAAATGCGCCACGTTGCTCAAGCCTCCATTCACGCTGAACGAACTCAGGAACGCAATGGCCCCCAGGATCATGACAAAGTACTTTGCCTTGATGGGGAAAAGGAAACTGAAGAGCAGAGTCCGATCGGGATAGAGCAGACCGAACGCCAGCAGAAGACCGTAGATGGCACCCGACGCCCCAATCACGCGCGCGTTCATTTCGCCGAACAGCAAATTGATCAGTACGACGCAAATACCGGCACCCACGCCGCAGATGAAATAGTACGTCAGGAAGCGCTTGGTGCCCCACTGGCGTTCGAGGTCGGTGCCGAACATCCAGAGCGTCAACATGTTGAACAGAATGTGCGAGAAGCCATTCGGATCGTGCAGAAACATGTACGTGAAGAGCTGCCAGATGGCGAAATGCTGAACCACAGCTCGAGGCACCAGCGAAAGCAGCAGGAAAAACTGCGCGCCCGCTGTTCTATTCACGAAAAAGTAAATGAGGAAGAGCGTGATGTTAGAAATCAGGAGCCAGCGAACGCCGACGGGAAGGGAACTGGCGAAGCGGAAACCGGTGGAACGCGACCGCGTGTCGTAGCGCATAACGATAACTATTTCAGGATAGCAACTGGCGATTGGGGCGGTTCAGGCGGAAAGCCGCCAATTGGGCAATTACACTGCATGCTACCCACACCTGCCAGTGGGAAAACAAACCCCGCTCTATCAGAAATGTGCCAGCCCAGCGAAGGCCAGCCGAGAGAATCCAAACCGCGACGACCAAGCAGGAAATGGCAGCAATTTTAAGAGTCCAGGCAGCCCTAGATTTAAATTCTGCCGCCTCCAGCCGGATTCGCACCACCATTGACTACTAATCTAACAGTTGCGATACATTGAAGGCGATGAAGAAGCTGAAAACCGCCGTATTCGGCACCGGGTTCATGGGGCGCGTTCACACCGAAGGAATCCGCCGGCTGGGGAATGTGGAGATTGTTGCCATCGCGGCTTCGAGTCAGGAAAAAGCGCGCAAGTTTGCCGATGAAGTCAGCGTGGAAGGCGCGACCGGCGACTATCGCACGCTTCTCAAAGACCCGTCGCTTGATGCCGTGCATGTTTGCACTCCGAACGCACTCCATTTTCCGATGGCGATGGCGGCGCTTGAAGCCGGCAAGAACGTGCTGTGCGAAAAGCCGCTCGCGACGACAGTGGCCGAAGCAGAACAGCTGGTGGAGAAGGCGAAAGAGAAAAACCTTGCGAACTGCACGTTTTACAACCTGCGGTATTACCCGATGGTGCAGCAGATGCGGCGGCTCAGAGAATCTGGTGAACTAGGGGAAATTTATGCAGTGCAGGGAACTTACTCTCAGGATTGGCTGCTTTACGATACGGATTGGAACTGGCGCATCGATACCAGCGCGAACGGGCGCTCCCGCGCGTTTGCCGATATCGGAACGCACTGGTGCGACATGGTGGAGCATGTGACGGGGCAGAGGATCAGTTCTCTCTGCGCCGACCTGCAGACTTTCCACAAAACCCGCAAGCGTCCCAAGGGCTCGGTGGAGACTTTTTCGGGGAAGACGCTCCAACCTTCCGAATATGAGGACATGCCCATCGATACAGAGGACTTCGCGGCCGTGTTGCTGCGCTTAGGCGAACGGACGCGCGGCGCGTTCACGGTGAGCCAGGTTTCCGCGGGCCGGAAGAACCGGCTGTGCATGGAAATCTACGGTTCGAAGGGTTCGGTGACGTGGGACCAGGAAAAGCCGGACGAGTTATGGATGGGGCAGCGCAATGAGCCAAATCGGCTTGTTATAAAAGATCCGTCGCTAATGCTGGAGGCGGCGCGCAGTTACGCGGATTTGCCGGGCGGGCATAGCGAAGGATACGACGATACTTTTAAGCAGGTATTCCGGCGATTTTACCGAACGGTAGCGGACCGGAGCGCCTCTGTGGAGTACCCGCAATTCGAGGATGGGCTGCGCCAGTTACG
>JAYTGM010000531.1:0-3286 GCA_043733425.1 Terriglobia bacterium | reverse complement strand
AGCGCCCTACCTGTACACTTAAAGTATGGAATCAAAAGCTAAGCCGCATTCCAGCAAGGCTTCCCTCAGGCAAAGCGTCACTATCCCCGCAAAGCTGGCAATAGAGGTGCGTCGCGTAGCAACTGAGCGGCATACAACTACGGGTCACGCTCTCATCCAACTAGCCGAACTTGGTCTGGAGACGGAAGCGAAAGCCAAGCTCAGCCAAACTTATCGTCAATTTATGACCGAACAACATCCTGACCTAAAAGCGGCAGCCGGAAAGGACATGATCAGCGCCATCTTCGGAACCGACGCTCTTGCCGAAGATCCGCTTCGCTAACCTTCCCCGGCCGGTTTGGGAACACATTCTAGCCCGCGTGGCAGAGCGCCAGATTTCTTTTGAGGATCTGAGTCGCCTGCAGGACTGGGTCAATTCCGGCCCCAATGCTCCCGAAGGCGATTGGTACAAGGATTTCCGGTCTTTTCTATTGTGCGGTACCGGCGAATTCCGCAGCGGTAGCGCGGCAATAAACCCGCCGCTTTGTAAGCTTAAGCTCGCAGCCGAAGGCCTGCCCAGAGGACTTTCGTCTCACTTCCGATGACCCGGCATTGGTTAACTCAGAATGTGGCAGGAAGCCCTGTAAATTATTCGGCTCCGAAACCCGTTCACAGCACCTTCCCTCAATCCTCTAAACAACTTACAAACATCTCCTGCCGACCCCGGTGTATTGTTCCAACAGAGGGCGAATCCAACGGCTTTTGCATTGTTCCACGCCAAATTGGGTTCGTTTCGAAAAACACGTATTCACCGATTGTGTACCCCTCGAAAACAGAAATCCTGCGCACCTCTCAGCGCCGGAATGCTGGCCCCCTTTAGGCGGTGAACAACACCCCGCAAATCGAAACCAAACTCGAAACCGCCTCTGGACCGTCACATCCTTACCATCCACCTTCCGGCCTTCAGCGCCGATTTGGCTTCATTTCACAATCTATTGAGGAACTGTTTCGTTTTACCAGTGTTCAGCACCGCCAACCCAATCGCAATTTACCCTTCGCAACGGTAAGCTCGGGAAAGAAGCCCTGCACAACCGGATTCGGTACCAACGGCACACACATGTTAACCTTGCCTTTGCTTTGAGCCCCACCGAGCGCAACCGTCTCCCCATCCTGGACGCCATCCGCTTCATCTGTGCTTCCTGGGTCCTCTTCTTCCACGCGGGCTTCCTTCCCTTCACCGCCGGTGTCGATAAATCCACCCGCGCCGGCCTTGCCGTGTACGCCTTTACCAGCAATCTCTTTTACGGCAGCGCCGGGGTAATCGCGTTCTTCGTCATCTCCGGCTTTTGCGTCCATTACCCCTACCGCGAGCGGCCGGAAACCAACTGGCTCTCTTATTTCAGCCGACGCTATCTACGCATCGGCATCCCCATGATCGCGGCGTATCTGATCGCGCGCTGGCTCGGCGTCGGCGCCATCGAAGAAGGCATCATGTGGACCTTGCGCTGCGAACTGGTTTATTACACGCTCTACCCCTTACTCGTCCAGGCACGCAACCGCACAAGCTGGAACATGGTGCTCGGCATCTCGCTCGCTATCTGGATCCCGTTCGCCATCGCGCGCCTCGGCCTCCACATCGCCATGCCCGATGATGTCTATCGCTGCATCGCCGGCCTCCCCTGCTGGATCCTTGGCGCCAAACTCGCCGAGAGCAACGTACACAAGCTAAGGCCCGTCTCAACGCCAGAGATCTGGGCATGGCGTCTCGGCCTCTGGGCCACGGCGTCCACGGTATCGTTCCTCCACTTCCACAGCCCCTTCAATGGCGACCTCACTCACACACTCTTCGCCTTCCCCGTTTACTTCTGGCTGCGCCGTGAAATTCAGCGTTACGATTACACCGGCAACGTATCCGGCCTGCTCGCCAGTGCCGGGCTCTGGAGCTACTCGCTCTACATCATGCACGTGCCGGGGCTCCATCTTTCTGAACCCACGCATTTCGTGAATATCGGTTTCATCTTCAACTGGGTAAGGCGCATCGCTATGATCCTCGCCATCAGTTACGCGTTCTATCTCGCTGTGGAACGCCCCAGTCACTGGCTCGCACGCACGGTCTCGCGGCGGTTCCGCACCGCCAAACCGCAAGCTCTGCAACCTGCAAAGTCATGAAGGACGAAACAGAATCTAAGCCCAAGCCGTTCGTCACCGGCGCGATGGATACCGTAGGCGCCGGTTCCATTGGCGGCTGGGCCTTCGATTCGCGCGATCCCTCACGCCGCGTTCGTGTCGATCTCCACCTGGATGGAAAGTATCTCGCCACCGTGACCGCCTGCCTGTTTCGCCGCGATCTCCGCATACTTGGTTCGGGCGATGCGTTCTATGCCTTCCATTACCCGTTGCCGCTTGAAGCGCAGGATGGCTTCGGGCACATTCTCGAAGCTTTTTTCGATGGTACGCGCGAGCACCTGGAACATAGTCCGCTTGATGGCTTGAAGCCGGGCTTAGCCGCCAAACTCCGGCTTCCGGTGCTCGATATGCGTTTCGGACCGAACCCCAAACGCATTCCAGCCCGTCAAATGCCGCGGCTTCCCCGCAAGAAGAAAGCTTCCGAATTTACCCCGTCCGGGCGCTCGCTCAATCCGGAAACGCTCACCGGCATCTCCGTCATCATCCCTACTTTTAACCGGGGCGCAATGCTGGAAGAGACGCTGCTGCGCTCTCTCGAATGCGTTGCGGGCTGCGCAGTGGAGTTCATTGTGGTGGACGATGGTTCCACTGACGATACGCCAGACCGCCTCGCGCGTTTAGCGGTTGCTTATCCGGCTGTCCGCTTCCTGAGTATCGAAAACGGTGGACCCGGCAGGGCGCGCAATCTGGGAATCGAACTCGCACGTAACGAAGTTATTCTCTTTCAAGGCGATGACATCCGCCCCATGTATTCCGATTTTTACCGTCAGCATCTGGAAGCGCATCGCCGCCTGCCATTCGTTGGAGTTGCCGTGCTGGGAAAATCCACATGGCCGGATTCGTCGGATTTCGAAGTCACCTCAACCATGCGCCACATTCAGGGCAAAGGCCAGCAGCAATTCGGCTATTTCAGCCTGGTTCCCTACTCATGGCTTGATTGGCGATTCTTCTACACCTCGAACGTGTCGCTCAAAAAACAGGTGCTGGCCGACTGGCGCGAAGAAGGCTTTAATCCGCGCTTCCGCGATGCCGCCTGGGAAGATGCGGAGCTGGCCTACCGCCTGTCGGAAGTGACGCCCGGCGGCTTTGGCACACTCTATTTGCCGGGTCCCGCCGCCAC
>JAYTGM010000530.1:0-3287 GCA_043733425.1 Terriglobia bacterium | reverse complement strand
TCGTTTCTGGTCTTCATCACCATAACGATCTCTTCAAGCGAACAGTTGCCGGCACGTTCGCCGATGCCGTTGATGGTGCACTCCACCTGTCTGGCACCCGCTTGCACGGCAGCTAGAGAGTTGGCGACGGCGAGACCGAGATCATCATGGCAGTGTACGCTGACGACGGCAGTATCGCCGAGGGCTTCGACCACACGGCGTATCAGCGCGCCATATTCTTCGGGGGTGGAATAGCCTACGGTATCTGGGATATTCACCGTGCGGGCACCGGCGGCGACTACGGCGCGGGAGACTTCGATTAAGTAATCGGGATCGGTACGGGCACCGTCTTCGGCGGAGAATTCGACATCGTCCACGTGGCGGCAGGCCAGTTCGACGGCGGCGACGGCGCTATCTAGAACCTGCTGGCGGGAACGCTTCAATTTGTACTTCAGATGGATATCGCTGGTGGCGATAAAGGTGTGGATGCGGGGGCGCTTGGCGTTGCGGAGGGATTGAGCGGCGCGTTCGACATCGCCCGTGGTGGCGCGGGCAAGCGCGGCAACCTGCACCCAAGGGAATTCGCGGCTAATGGCATCGACGGCTTCAAAATCGCCATCGGAGGCGATGGGGAAACCGGCTTCCATGACGTCGACGCCGAGTTCGACGAGCTTTTTCGCGATTTTGAGCTTTTCCGGAACTGTCATGCTGCAGCCCGGGGATTGCTCACCATCCCGGAGCGTTGTATCGAAAATCCAGACGCGATCTTTCATGGCTTCTTTTGAAACCTCTTCAGCGTATGCCGAACTCGCGCATTACGCAAATTTATTCTATTAGGGTTATGTATAAGCGGGGGCGAGAAACTGGGCTACTTCCTAAAAACGAATTCGTTGCAGCCGAGGCTGCCGCCAGCAGTGAGCAGTTTTCGGAGTTCGAAGCCGCGTTTCAGGAAGAACTCGAAGATTTCTTCCGGCTTGGCGACTTCAAAAGGATAGCCGCCGACCCAATCGATTACGTCACGCCACGGAGACATTCCGCGCAATTTTCCGTGCTCACGCCATTGATGGAAGGGTCGAAGGCGGAGGGCATCTTTAGTCCAGCTTCGCCAGTAGAGATTCACGCAGATGATGGCGGCGTAGGCGGATTTCAGGGGCTTGGGGACCTTGTTGTAAATCTTTTTGACGGCTAACCAACGATGGCTCTTGTTGCCTTGGTCGTTGTAGATGGCAATGAACAGAAGGCCGCCGGGCCTGACCAAGGGGGCGACATTTTCGAGCGCATTCCACATGGAGCCGGTGTGGTGGAGTACGCCCCAGGAGTAGACGATATCGAAACTCCCCAGGCTGGCGAGGTATTCGGGATCGAGTACGGAACCTTCTTCGACGGTCCAATTCGGGTCATCGGGAAAGAAGCGGCGGCGGAGTTCGGTGGTGCAGTTGACCGAGGCGGGATCGTAATCGAAGGAATGAACTTGCGCTCCCAGGCGGCGGGCGGCCAGACTGAACAGGCCGCTTCCGGAACCGGCATCGAGCATACGGAGCCCGGCTAGGGAGTTCAGGCCGAGCATTCCCTGTAGCGATTCCACCGCTCGCTGGATGCGGTCTTCATTCAGAAGGCGGAGGAATTGGGCCCAATTAGCACCGAATTCGAATCGTTCTCCCGATTCCACCTCATCGCGGTGGGCGGTCTTGGCGGCAGCGATATTAGTCGTGGTCAAAACGGTGTAATCCTTCGTTGTGGTTTATATGAGGCGGCGCGTATATAATTTCTGCAAATGGAACTCTATCCTTTGCACGTGTTTTTGACGGTCGCAAGCGAGAAAAGCTTTTCGCGCGCCGCCGAACGCTTGTTCCGGACACAACCAGCAGTCTCGTTAGCTTTGCAGCGGCTGGAATCGCAACTGGGGGAGAAGCTGATTGACCGCTCCGCGAAAGAGCTGTTGCTGACTGAGGCGGGGCGGACTGTGCTCGATTACGCACGGCGGTTCGAGAACCTTGAGGCAGAGCTGCAGAACTCTTTAACAGAGTTACGCGACAATTCCGCGGGCCGGTTGACCATTGGGGCGAACGAATCGACAACACTTTATTTATTGCAGCACATAGAGAGGTACCGGCGGCTATATCCAAAAGTTAAAGTGCAAGTGCGCCGCAGCCTTTCCAGCAAGATCCCCAGTGAAATTCTGACTGGAAACCTGGAACTGGGGGTGATAAGCTATGCCCCGGGCGACCATCATTTAACGGCGAAGGTGATTTATACGGATTCGCTGGTGTTTGTGGTCTCGCCCTTACACCGGCTGGCGGGCGTGACTACAGTTTCGATTTCAGACCTGGGAGAGGAAAATTTTATTGCGCACAATGTGCTTTCCCCTTACCGTGAGGCGGTGCTGCGGGAATTTCAGCGGCATCAGATTCCGTTGAACATGAATATTGAGATGCCAACGGTGGAGACGATCCGCAAATTGGTGTTGGCCAATGTGGGCGTCGCGTTTTTGCCGCGCATGTGCGTGGAGGGCGAGTTGAAACAGGGCCTGTTGAAGGCCGTAAAGGTGAAAGAAATCACCGTGGAGCGCAAGATCCATCTAGTGCGCCACTCACAACGAGGCTTGAGCTATGCGGCGGCGGCGTTTCTGGAAGTTTTGGAAGCCTGAGGCGAATTACAAAATCGAACCCACTTGTTATTCGATCAGATCACTCGCGTTTGTAGGGGCTGGAGATGTAGCGGCGGCATTCTTTGGCGGCTTCGGCCTGCGGTGCAAATTTGATGGCCGCTTCATATTCGGGGATTGCGAGATTGTGGCGGTTCGTTAGATCGTAGATCTGGCCTTGGCGCATGTAGGCGAGAACGCCCGTGTTCAGATCGAGTTCAGCGGGCTTGGCTGTTGCCTTCTTGAAGTTCTCGAGCGCCGGTTCCAGATCGTGGTGCCAAAACTGGATAGTGGCGCGCTCATATTCAATCTTTTCTTCCGGCAGCGTTACGTATCCTGGTGCATTGTCGCGCTTTGCGGCTTCCACGCGGTCCAGAACGGCGAGGGCATTTTTGTTATCGCCGACGGCACTGTACATCTGCGCCTGTTCCAGTTTGAGGAGATAATTTCTGGGATAGCGCTTACCGACGTTATCAAGCAGAGGGATGGCTTTTCTGGGCTGGCCCTCGCGGCGGTAGAGGGCGCAGAGCAGGATCTCCGCATCAACCTTGTTATAGCGGCCCTTGTGGGCCACGTCTTCGAGGGTGCGGATGCCGAGCTCTTTATCGCCGTGAAAACCTGCGAGAAAACCAAGCGACTTGTAGAACCAGGGGAGGCTGCCAAC
>JAYTGM010000529.1:0-3300 GCA_043733425.1 Terriglobia bacterium | reverse complement strand
GGGCCTGCGCTACGCGAGCCGCCTGTGCCGCCGCAAAGGCTGGCGAGATATGCGGGTCCAAGCCGCTGGCCGATGTAGTCAGAGCATCGGACGGAATCTCGCCCGAAAACTGCGGATTCTCTTTCTTGAACTTGGGTACATCTGCCTTCACGCGGTCGATCAGTTTCTGATTCGTCGGCCCGAAGTTGGTCCCGCCAGAATTGGACGCGTCATATCCATCGGAACCGGCCGCCGAAAGCCGCGGATGAAAGTACTCAGGCCTAGCAAAGTTTTGCCCCAGCAGAGACGAGCCCACCACCTGCCCGTTCGCCGATACCAGGCTGCCGTTCGCCTGCCTGTTGAAGAGTAACTGACAAACTCCAGTTACCACGCCGGGATAAATCACACCGGTAAGTACCGTAAATAGAATCGTAATTCGAAATGCGGGGGCAATTTGAGTCCACATAAGTTTTGTCCTTTAAGCAAGGTGCAGATGATACAGAATCTGGTCAAGAACCCAGATCCCCGGAAACGGTACAATCAATCCGCCCACGCCGTATACCAACAAATTGCGGCGCAATAACTCGGCCGCGCCTTGGGGACGGTATTTCACTCCCTTCAGAGCCAGCGGCACCAGCGCGATAATAATTAACGCATTAAAGATCACCGCGGAGAGCACCGCGCTTTGCGGCGAATGCAGGTTCATGATATTCAGGTGCCCCAGTGCCGGGTAAGTCACCATGAACATCGCGGGAATGATAGCGAAATACTTAGCCACGTCATTCGCAATCGAAAACGTAGTTAGTGCGCCGCGGGTAATCAACAACTGCTTACCGATGGCAACAACCTCAATCAGCTTGGTCGGGTTGCTGTCCAGATCTATCATGTTGCCCGCTTCTTTGGCGGCCATGGTGCCGGTGTTCATGGCAAGGCCCACGTCTGCCTGCGCCAAAGCCGGAGCGTCATTCGTACCATCACCGGTCATGGCAACCAGCCGGCCCTCCGCTTGTTCTTTTCTGATGTACGCCAGCTTATCGGCGGGCGTGGCCTGTGCCAGAAAGTCATCCACGCCGGCTTCTTCCGCAATCGCAGCCGCCGTTAGCGGGTTGTCTCCGGTGATCATCACAGACCGTATGCCCATCGCCCGCAACTGTCCGATGCGTTCCTTCATGCCGCCCTTCACCACATCTTTCAGGTGAATCACACCCAGCAGTTTGCGCCCATCCGCCACGGCCAAAGGAGTACCGCCGGATCGCGAAATTTTATCTGACAGGTCGCGGAAATTCGCTGGGATCATTCCCCCCTGCTCCTCCACAAATTTGATGACCGCTTCGGTCGCGCCCTTGCGAAGCCTGCGGCCATCCAGGTCCACTCCGCTCATGCGGGTGTAGGCGGAGAACGGAATGAATTGCGCTTCCTTCTCCGATACTTCACGCCCGCGCAGCCCGTATTTCTCCTTTGCCAGCACAACCACGGAGCGCCCTTCCGGCGTCTCATCGGCCAGGCTCGAAAGCTGCGCGGCGTCAGCAAGCTCCTCGGGTGTTACGCCTTCAGCCATCAGAAATTCAACCGCCTGCCGGTTCCCCAGCGTAATCGTACCCGTCTTATCCAGAAGCAGCGTATTCACGTCGCCCGATGCTTCCACCGCTTTACCGCTCATCGCCAGCACGTTATGCTGCATCACGCGATCCATGCCCGCTATGCCGATCGCGCTTAAAAGTCCGCCAATCGTAGTCGGGATCAGGCAAATTAGCAACGATACAAGAACGGCTACGGAAGGAATTGTCCCTACGCCCGATGACGAAATGCTATACGACGAAAAAGGTTGCAGAGTAACCACGGCCAGCAGAAAAATCAACGTCAAACCCGCGATCAGGATATTCAGCGCAATCTCATTCGGCGTCTTCTGCCGTTCTGCGCCTTCCACCAGCGCGATCATTCTGTCCAGGAACGTTTCTCCCGGGTTCGAGGTGATCTTGATCTTGATTTGATCGGACAGCACGCGCGTGCCGCCTGTAACAGCACTGCGGTCGCCGCCCGATTCGCGAATCACAGGCGCGCTCTCACCCGTGATTACGCTTTCGTCAATCATCGCGATCCCGTCAATCACTTCACCGTCACCTGGGATGGTGTCACCGGTCTCGCACATCACCACATCGCCAGAGCGAAGCTGCGAAGAAGCTACGCTCTCAATCTGGCCGTTGCTCTGCAGCCGTTTCGCTACGGAGTCTGTCTTCGTTTTTCTTAAGTTGTCGGCCTGTGCTTTGCCGCGCGCCTCCGCCATGGCTTCCGCAAAGTTCGCGAACAACACGGTGAACCACAGCCAGAGAGCAATCTGAAAGGTGAATCCCAGATCTTTTGCTCCTGTGAAGGTATCGCGTACCAGATAAATAGTGGTGACCAGCGCGCCAACCTCCACCACGAACATCACCGGATTTTTCGCCAGCGTAGCCGGGTTCAGCTTAATGAACGAGTCTTTGAGTGCTCGTCTCACAATCTGGGGATCGAACAGCGGGCGCGCGTGCGCCAGCTTTTTCGGAATCAGCGAAACAGGATCACCCGCTGAAGGATTTGCTGCGGGGCTACTCATAGTTGTCGACATTTTTGTTAGCTCCAGATACCGGTTGGCATTAGCAGGAATGAGAACAACTTGCCTTCGTAAAGAAGGAAGTGCTCCACTATCGGGCCGAGCGAAAGCGCAGGGAAGAACGTCAGCGCACCCACGATAACCACCGTCCCCACCAGCAGACCCACAAACAGCGGTCCGTGCGTGGGGAAAGTGCCGCTCGTGGCCGCCACTTTCTTCTTAGCGGCCAAACTCCCCGCCACCGCCAGCAAGGGAAGCAGGAACAGAAACCTGCCGATCAACATCGCCAGACCGAGCGTGGTGTTGTACCAGGGCGTATTTACGCTAATGCCCGCAAGAGCGCTTCCGTTATTGCCCGTCGCGCTGGTGTACGCATAGAGTATTTCGCTCAACCCGTGCGGACCGCTATTATTCAAATTTGCTGTCGGCGGCACGCTGGCTGTCGGCGCCGGCTTAGGCGTCCCAGCGGCGGGGTTCACATACTGGCTCGTGTCCCAATCGAAGTGAATTACGGAAGATGCCGCGCTCAACATCAAGATGCTGGCAGCCGTAGCAATCAAAGCAAGCATTGCCATCTTCACTTCCTTGCCCTCAATCTTCTTGCCCAGGTATTCCGGCGTACGGCCCACCATCAGGCCGGCAATAAACACGGCAAGAATCGCGTACAGTAAGATGCCGTATAGCCCCGCGCCTACACCGCCGAAGATTACCTCACCGGTCATGATGTTGAA
Organism: Terriglobia bacterium; assembly: GCA_043733425.1. Lineage (GTDB taxonomy): Bacteria > Acidobacteriota > Terriglobia > Bryobacterales > Bryobacteraceae > JALYXI01. The sequence goes on along the minus strand of JAYTGM010000529.1, from coordinate 3 downwards.
GAG
>JAYTGM010000528.1:0-3303 GCA_043733425.1 Terriglobia bacterium | reverse complement strand
ACGAGGGGTTTGGGTTCGTTCTCACGAGACAGTGAGACTCTTTGATTATGGAAAAAGTTCCGCGTTCGAGGTGCAGCCGGCGCTCGCTGATTATGGGGGCGGTGGGGCTGCCTCTGTTGGGGCAGGATGAGACCGTTTTCTCTACCGATGTGAAGGTGGTGAATATTCTGGCAAATGTGCTGGGGCGGAACGGGGAAGTTGTGCGGGACCTAAGGAAGGAGGAATTTTCGGTGCGGGAGAATGGGCGTCCGCAGACGATACGCTACTTTTCGCGGGATACGGATTTGCCGCTTACGATCGGGCTGATGGTGGATACCAGTATGAGCCAGCGGCGCGTGCTGGATGCGGAGCGCGGGGCGAGCCTGCAATTTCTGGATTCCGTTTTGCGGGAGAACAAAGACAAGGTTTTTATCATGCAGTTCGATATGGGGGTGCAGATGCGGCAGGGGCTTACTGCATCGCGGCGGCAGCTGGATGAAGCGCTGGCGTTTGTGGATACACCGACGCGGAGGGAGCTTTCGCAACAGAACGGGGGTGGCACGCTGATGTTCGATGCGCTGATGGAAGCCAGCGCGCTGACGGCAAAGCAGACGGGGCGGAAGGCGCTGATCGCACTGACGGATGGGGACGATAACGGGAGCACGGCGACGGCGCAGGAGGCTATCGATGCGGCTCAGCGCGGGGATACGCTGATTTACTCGATTCTGTTTTCAGATGGGACGACGCGGGGACGGCGGCCGCTGATGCAGATGGCGAGAGAGACGGGGGGCGGATTTTTTGAAGTGAGCAAGAAGCAGAGTATCGGGCAGATCTTCGGGGTGATTGAAGATGAGCTGCGCGGGCAATACAGCATTGGATATGTTTCCGATGAGCCGGTGCGGGTATCGGAATTTCGAAAGCTATCGGTCGCGGTGAGCAGGAAGGGATTGACGGTGCAGGCGCGAGAGCGTTACTGGGCTAAGCGGTAGCCGGATACTTACTAACGCTTGCAGGCGTCGCGTTACTAATTCCCGGGGCCCTCATCCGGACGGGTGTCAGTTCGATTCGTAGCGGACGGGGAACGCGGCGCTGTCTGTGCGGGACGCATTCAGGAGCTTATCGAAACGGGAGATTCGAGCAGGTTCGGTGGCGGCAAGATTGGTCTTCTCATTTGGATCTTTCGACAGGTTGTAGAGTTCGGTGGGCGGGCCTGGGGCGGTGCGGATGGCTTTCCAATCGCCATCGCGAACGGCTTGTTTGAAACCGCGTTCGTGGAATTCCCAGTAGAGGGGCGGATGGGGGACAGCGGTGTTTTTGATGAGCGCGGCGGCAATTTTGCAGAGGATGGGGAGCATGTCCCCTGGCGAACTTGTGGATGTACGGCGCGCGGGGGTGGCGGCAGTTGCTACGGAGACGGCTGCGCAGGGCCGATGGGGCAGCGCTAAACTGAAGTTTCATGGGTCCACAACAGCAGGCGCAGCCGAAATTGCCGATCGCGGGCGTTCGGAATTTGATCGCGATCGGTTCAGGGAAGGGCGGTGTGGGAAAGACCACCGTATCGGTCAATCTGGCGATTGCGCTGGCGAAGGCGGGGCACAAGATCGGGCTGATGGATGCGGATGTGTACGGGCCGAATGTGCCGCTGATGATGGGCGTGAATACCACGCCGATGGCGAACGGGGAACGCATCAGGCCGCTTGAGAATTACGGCGTGAAGCTGATGTCGATGGGCTTCTTGAACCCCGGCGATAAACCGCTGGTGTGGCGCGGGCCTATGTTGCATAGCGTGATTCAGCAGTTCCTGCGCGGGGTGGATTGGCTGGATCTGGATTACCTGTTGATCGATCTGCCGCCGGGGACCGGGGATGTGCAATTGACGCTGCTGCAGACGGCGCCGGTAACGGGCGCGGTGGTGGTGACTACACCTTCAGCGGTTTCGCTTGAGGATGCGCGGAAGGCGGTTCACATGTTCGAGCAGGTGAAGGTTCCGATTCTGGGCATTGTGGAGAACATGAGCTACCTGGAGCATGCGGGCGAGCGAATCGATGTGTTCGGCGAGGGCGGCGGCAAGCGAACGGCGGAACAAATGGGCGTTCCGTTTCTGGGGGAACTAGCACTGGACCCGGCGGTGCGGATTGGCGGGGATACCGGGAAGCCGGTTGCTTTGAGCACGACGATCTTTACGGCGCTGGCTGAGCGGTTGCTGGCGCGAGTGGCGGAAGTGGGCGCGCCGCACGGTCCGACGGTGACGATTACAGATTGAACGGTGCCGGCAAGTTAGTAGGCCCGGCGAGTGCCGGGATAATACTTGTCCATCATTTTGTGTGCAAGGTCTTTGTCACAAGCCTGGTCCAGCTGGTTGCGGAAATCGTCATTCAATTCCATCTTGAGCGCTTCCGCGATACGCGCTTTCGGCTGGCCAGGGTTGAGTTTAAGTAAGTTCACCAGCGACTCGTCAAAGGTATTCATCTATTGAGGATTGTATCCCGGTGCGCTGGTTGCTAGAATTGCCCCAATGAAAGTTCTTGGCTTACTGATACTCCTTGTTAGTGCCCAGGCCGTTTCCGCGGCGGACCCTTTGATTATCGGGAGATGGAAGTATGACCCGGACAAGTCATCCGCGAAGTTGCCGGCGCAGCATGTGTATTGGATACAGGAGCCCGCGGGGAAGGTGAAGTATGGCTTCGATTTAGATCTGCCCGGCGGAGGCAAGAAGGCTGGCGCGGAAGCGGTGATTCAATTCGATGGCAAAGATTATCCCCAATCGGTGAACCCTGGTTTCGACATGATCGCGATGAAGCAGATCGACGATCATAACTGGCATTCCAGCTCAAAACTGAAAGGCAAAGAGGGGTCGCACGGAATTTGGACTGTGTCGCTCGATGGAAAAATGATGATCCATGTGAACGAGGGCACACATGTAAAGACCGGCAAAACGTTCCGGACTGTTACGGTTTGGGAGCGGCAGTAAGTAAGCTCTTCAGCCACTGCACGCGGTCGCGCCGGGTTTTTTCGTTCAGGCCGGGCCCAGCGTCATACCGGATCAACTGCTTCGGTTCGCTGGCGGCTTCCAATTAGGCCTGGGCTTCAGCTTCGGTGACGAACCTGTTGCTCTTGCCGAATTGGAAGAGCATCGGTTTGGCTTTCGCTTTCGCAAGATATAAAACGGGATCGAGCGGGGCCTCAAGGGCGACCGTCGATTCCGGCCAGGACTTCGCCGAACATGGAACCGAAATGGTGTTGGTGCCGCGGATTTTGGCGAGCGCCCACCAGATAGCCAGATTTTTGCTTTCCGTCGACGCCCTGCAAGCTTACAGCGCGGAT
>JAYTGM010000527.1:0-3307 GCA_043733425.1 Terriglobia bacterium | reverse complement strand
ATGCCGCGCGAAGAGGGTTCCGTTCGCTGGAGACGAGGGCTATTTCGTTCTCCCACCAAGGCTGGCTCAGATAGAAATCCTGTTTTCTTTGCTCGGTTATTGTGATCAGCGGATACATGTCAATTTGCTTCTTACGAAGCGCATCGTCAATTTCGCCCTTGACAAGAACCCATTTGATGGATACGCCCGCAAGCCGAGCGGAGCGTTGGATCATTTCCACAGCCAGCCCATCTGGCTCCTCTGCCGTATTAATCAATACATACGGCGGGAACTGGCTAAAGCCTACTCGCAATACCCGCTGTTGCGATTGCCAGTGCTGAGAAACTACGATCCCTGTTCCAGCGGCGGCGGCAACAAGCAGTAAAGCAGCAATCTTAAGACTTCTTGTTGACCAGAGCGGCGATGAGGGTGTGTCAGACTTCATATAAGGCCGGGCTACGTATCCGTTGTTCAATAGGCTGATCGGCACGTTCCTGGAAAAACTTTTGGGTGCTCACGGGATAAATCCGGCTGTAAACTTCTAATTGTCGAAAATGACGGCGCCGGTGCCCGCAATTTCGTAGACAGTTTTTCCAGCTTTCACGCTGTTGGCGTCGAACTTACGGCCGCCTTCTTCAGCTTCGTGCTTCGCGGCCGCAATCGCTTCCGCCTGCGTCAACTCTTCTTTTCCAAAAGTGCCTTCAGCGGCGGCCGTTTTCCCGACGGAACTCTTCGGGAAAACGATAGTTCCTTCATGAGAAACCTGAATGCGCAACAGATGACCGGCGTCGTCCGTCAAGCTCATCCAGCAGCCCATTGCTTGGCAGACTTCCGTAACCTTGCCCTTTACCTGAATGGTTTTGCCGACGTATTGAGCGGGCGATTCCAGTACCTGCCCAATGGAAAGCGCATCTTTCGTTTCAAAGGCACGTCCGAGCTTCACCTCCGCTGCAGAACAGGTCAAGGCAAAGCAGAGAACCGCGGCGAAAGAAAACTTCATCTTTGGATTATCGCGCAGTCCACTTCTTATTCTTGATTTCCGGAAGATCGTCGCCGTGTTCATTGACGTAAGCGCGATGATTGATGAGTTTGCCGCGGAAGTCCTGCTTGGCGTGAGCTCCTATCGCCGATAGCCCAGCGACGCGGTTGATCACATCCCCAGCCAGATGGTAACGGTCCAGATCGTTCAATACCGTCATATCGAATGGGATTGTCGTCGTGCCCTCTCCCTTATAACCGCGCACCTGGATCTTGTCGTGATTTTTCCGGTGTTAAGTAAGCCTGTGGATCACTGGCCGATCGTTCATTCCCCTTCCAGACTTCCGGTTCCTGAAAGGCTTGCCAGGGTTGGAACTGATCGGGTTGCAGCGCGGCCAAGCCGCGCTGCAACGTCCTCCAAATGGTCCGCTATTCCATCAGGGCAATTGGCGGAACACTTCGATAGCCGAAACTGCGCGCACAATCCGCAGTCTCGATCCTGTAATTACAACCGATATTATGGTGTCCCACTTGGCGGGCACGCTTGGTGTTCCTGTCTAGCCGCTGTTGCACTGGGATGCCGACTGGTGCTGGATGGTGGACCGCAACGATTCACTCTGGTACCCCAGCATGGGGCCGTTCCGGCAGACGCAACCCGGTGCTTGGCGTGGTGTGTTGGACCGCGTCCGCATGGAACTAACGCACCAGCACAAACAAATCCGTGAGCAACAGGCCAACACTAGCCACAACGCAGAGGGCACTTAGCCGCCATAACGCTCTTGCATTCGTCATGGTAAGTAGTGCGCCGGCTGGCGGGATCGTTACAAATTTTTGGAGCCTTGCCCCGGCCGTGGATGTAGTTTCAACGCGGTCACCATCATGCGGTGTTCTGTGAGCGAATTGGCGTACATGGAAAAATCCAACAGTTCCATTCCCGCCTCATTCAGCAGGCGGCGGATTTCCAATTGAGAATAGAGACGGAGCCATCGGCCGCCATTCCATTCGGCGCGAGAAATGGATGCTCTGTCGTCCTGAATTTCAAGGTCGAATGCCAGCAATCCCCCCGGTACCAGAACGCGGCGAACATTCTGAAGCATCGGCAAAAAAGAAGGAAAGAGGCTTTCGCACACTGACGAAGCCACCACTACGTCGAATTGGGCAGGAAACGGATAAGTGGAGGCATCTCCAGTCAGAAAACGTATTTTCGGGCCGGCCAAGCGGGAGTGCAGAGCTTCCGCTTTTGTCCGGCAAAGATCCAATCCCCAGTAAGAACTGAAATAACGTTTGCGGCGCCGAAGATACTCGAGCAAGTTCCCCGCGCCCGATCCCACCTCCAGAATCCTCAGGCCGGGGTGAAAATGAACTGACGTTTCCAGACGCTGCAGAAAGGGCTCTTCACCCCGGAGGATCTGCTGTTCCTGCCCCGGTTCGTACCACTGCGCTTGCGAGCGGACGCGTGCGCGGCGGAAGGCATCTCTGTTGACGGCGAGTTCCGTTGCTACCACTTTCGAACCAGCCGCCAGTAGAGCGCTTGACGCGGATTCCCGCACCTCGATCAGATTCCGCGGTGCCGCCAGGTAGTCCTGCGGATTGAAGAAAAAGGCGTGGTACCCGGTTCCGAAACCAGCGGCCTTCAGATCGCTACGGAAAGTCCCCGCCGGTACGCGCGCGATGAATCGGCCATTGATATGAATATCCACCGAAACTGTCACATCGGGCGTTTTGGGCTCAAAAGCCCAACCCTGCAACAGAAACTCTTCGGCATGTTCCAGGTTTGAAAGCAACTTTTCAGTATAAGCAGGTTGCACGCGGAAAACGGAAGCTTGGTTTGCGCTTATGCGGTTCAATTAGATAACCTAAGAGATTCCGCCTGTGCCGATCTTTTCCTTGCTATGACGAACCGTGCCTGGGGGGGCGATTACCTCTTTCTGCTTACCAGCCTGATGCAGAAGGATTTCAAGATCCGCTACCGCAATATGTCGCTAGGCGTGTTTTGGTCCTTACTGAATCCGCTGGTGACCATGGGCGTTTTAACATTCGTTTTCACGCGAATTTTCAAAAACCCCATGCCGAATTACCCGGTCTTTTTTCTATGCGGGTATGTGCCTTTCAATTTTTTCAGTTTCGCCTGGAGCGTGGGAACCAATTCTATTGTGGATGGCACCGCCTTCGTGAAACGCGTTGCTGTTCCGCGTGAAATCATTCCCATCGCAAGCGTGCTCAGCAACTGCTTGCATCTCATCATTCAGATTGGGCTGGTATTGTTCATGGTGCTGCTGTTCGGGCTCAAGGTGAACCGCTACTGGGTGTTATTGCCGCTTATCTGGGGGCTGGAAATTGTTTTTGTCTG
>JAYTGM010000526.1:0-21776 GCA_043733425.1 Terriglobia bacterium | reverse complement strand
GCGGGTGGCAATTATCGGAGATATAGCTCATAGTCGCGTCGCGCGCTCGAACGTATATCTGCTTTCAAAATTCGGTGCGCAGACAGTGCTGTGCGGGCCTGCGTCGCTGCTTCCGCGGGAGTTGGGGCAGTTAGCCCCCGGAGTCACCCTCACCAACAATATCCGCGAAGCGATTCAGGATGCAGACGTAATCATGATGCTGCGCGTCCAACTGGAACGCCAGCACGAAGTTCCCATGTCCGCCGGCGAATATTTTCAGTTTTTTGGGTTGCGTCTGGAACATTTGGCTCTAGCCAAGCCGCACTCCATTGTTATGCACCCTGGCCCCATCAATCGCGGCCGCGAGCTCTCTAGCGAAGTAGCAGATTCGCAAAGGTCGGTCATTTTGAATCAGGTGGAAAATGGCATCGCCGTGCGAATGGCAGTGTTGGAGCGGGTGCTGGCATGAGTTCTCTCAAAATAGTGAACGCACGGGTACTAGACCCTTCCACCGGGTTCGATGGCATTCGGGATGTGTTGATTGTCAACGGAGTGTTTGCCGATTCCGCGCCTGCTGGAATTCCTGAATTCGATGCACGCGGGCTGATTGTGGCTCCAGGCTTCATCGATATGCACGTCCACCTTCGTGAGCCTGGCATGGAGCATGCCGAGACAATTGAAAGCGGTGCGCGCGCGGCTGCGGCTGGTGGATTTACCACCATTTGCTGTATGCCGAACACCAGCCCCGTGAACGATAGCGCCACCGTTACCAGCTACATCGTCTCGCGCGCCAAGCAGAACGCAATCGTGAATGTGCTTCCTATTGGTGCCATCACAAAAGGTTCCGCAGGGGAGGAACTGGCCGCCATAGGTTCCATGAAAAAGGCCGGCATCGTAGCTATTTCAGATGATGGCCGTCCGGTTATGAACTCTCGGGTAATGCGCCGCGCCATGGAATTTGCCCGCGCCTTGGATCTGCCGGTCATCGATCATTGTGAAGATCTGAATCTGAGCGCCGGGGGCGACATGCATGAAGGGATGATGTCCACTCGGCTGGGGCTGCGCGGCATTCCCTCCAGCTCGGAAGACGTGATGGTGGCGCGCGATATCATCCTCGCGGAAACCACAGGTGCCCGATTTCACGTGGCTCATATCTCCACCCGCCATGCCGTCGCCATGGTGGCGTTCGCCAAATCCCGGGGGCTCCGTGTGACGGCGGAAACCACACCGCACCACTTTATTCTTCAAGACAAAGAGCTGCACGATTACGACAGTAATTACAAAATGAAGCCGCCACTGCGTTGCGAAGTTGACGTGGATGCCGTAATTGAGGGCGTGGTCTCCGGCGCAATCGATGTAATCGCTACCGATCATGCTCCCCATGCCGGCAACGATAAGATGCAGGAGTTCGAACGCTGCCCGTTTGGCATTACAGGCCTTGAAACGGCGATCGGTCTTTCGATTGAAACACTGGTTCACTCTGGAAAAATTTCCATGATGCGCCTTGTGGAACTTTTCACGACCGGTCCCGCGCGTGTACTCGGGCTTTCGTGCGGTACTCTCGCCCAGGGCGCGCCCGGAGACATCACAATCTTCGATCCCGAACGTAGCTGGACTTACGATGTGAATCAATCCCAATCGAAAAGCCGCAACTCTCCGTTTCACCAAAAAGCATTCCGCGGCGGACCTGTAGCGACGATAGTCTCAGGGCGCACTGTTTGGAGCGCCTGATAGACTTCAATTGTGTTCCCGCCGCGTAGTCAACCGCGTATTCAAGGGGGCCGCGCTCAATCGCTGCCCAAGCTTCTCAAATTTCTAATTAGTGCATTCCTTCTGCTGTTGATGGGCCGATGGATTGCCTCCTTTGTCATCGAATATCAGTGGTGGAATGAATTAGGCCAGCTCCAAACCTGGTTCAATGTATATCTTTACGGCGTTTTGCCAGTCGCCCTTGCTACCCTCATCTCTTCGGTTGTACTCCTGTTAGCGCATCGGTACGCTTTGCACTTTGCCGAGACCCGTGTGCGGGACCACCGCATTTATGCGTGGCTGATTACGGCATTCCTGATCTTTCTTGCTTTTCTGATTGCCTCCGCTACGCTCGATTCGTGGACGGTGGTACGTTTTGCAGGTAGCCGGTCTCTCGGTGAAGCTCCTGGCACGTTTCACGACGCGGTATTTGGAAAGCCGCTCTCGTTTTACCTATTTGATTTACCTTTCTACGAAGGTCTTCGCAGGTTTTTGCTAGCCCTGATGATCGGAGCAATTGTAGTGTACTGGCTCGCCGCCCGCGCGTGGCAACTGCGGTATCGCGTGCCTGAACTACGAAACATGGAGCGTATCGACCTTAGTGTTCTCCGTCTTTCCGGCGGCTTGGAATCGCGGTTCCTGCGCGGCGCTCTTGCTATTCTGCTGCTCGCCTTTGCCGTGAAATTCTTCCTGGGCCGCTACGAAATGGTTCACAACGAACACGGGTTTATGACCGGCATTGATTATGTGGATGCGAACATCGCCCTTCCTCTGCAATGGCTGTTGGTGGGCGCTTCGCTGGCAGCCGCGGCGCTGGTCGCTTCGGGGCGCTGGATCTTGGCGGGCGTGATGATTCTAGCAGTGCCGATCGAATTCATAGTTCCCAAGCTGGTCTCAAATCTTTATGTAAAGCCGAATGAGATTTCGCTTGAGCGCCAATACATTGATACTCACATCCACGCCACTCGATCCGCCTATGGCCTGGAGCAGCGCGTTAAAGAAATCGAGTTCAAAACCAAGCCGACCACCTCCATTGATACCATTCTCCACAAGCCGCTCTTGGATAACGTCCGCCTGTGGGATTGGCGTCCTTTTCACGATACTGTTACCCAACAGCAAGCTCTCCGCACCTACTACGTCTTCAATGAACCGGATTTGGACCGCTACACAATCGATGGCCAGTATCGCCAGGTGTTATTAGCCGCGCGCGAGTTGGATATTCGCCAGCTTCCAGAATCCCGCGCCAGTTGGATCAATCCGCATTTCATCTACACACACGGTTATGGTTTGGCGCTCGCGGAGGTCAGCAAGATTACTCCGGAAGGGCGACCTGTGTACCTGGTGGAAAACATGCCACCTGAAATCCATACGCCATCTCTCAAAATTGAGCACCCTGAAATTTACTACGGCGAGGTGATGCATGAGCCCGTATTCGTTCGCACCGCTCAAGAGGAGTTCAATTACCCCTCTGGCAACGACAATGTAAAATCCCGCTACAACGGCAAGGGCGGCTTTCCCATTTCGTCATTACCGATGCGGCTGGCAGCGGCGGTTCATGAGGGCGACCCCAACATTCTGCTGACCCAGTACCTCACGCCAGAGAGCCGTATGATGATCCGGCGCAAAGTGGTGGACCGGCTTCAGGAACTCGCCGGCTTTTTGAATTGGGATGGCGACCCTTACCTGGTGATTACCCCGGAAGGCCGCATGGTATGGATGCTGGACGGCTACACCACCTCTAACGCCCACCCGTATTCACGGACATTGAGTATTGAGCGTTTCGGGAACTTCAACTACATCCGCAATTCCGTGAAGGCGACAGTAGATGCGTACGATGGCGATACCAAACTGTACATCTTCGATCCTGCTGACCCCATCATCCGTGCCTACCAGAATCTTTTTCCGGAACTGTTCCATCCCCGGTCTGAAATGCCGGCAGGCTTGCAGGCTCACGCCCGCTACCCGGAAGTGCTTTTCAATGTGCAAGCTGAAATCTATCGCACCTACCACATGACGAATCCCCAAGCTTTCTATAACAAGGAAGATCTTTGGGATTTAGCGCAATACGTTTCCGGTCAGAACGGGCAGGCGCAACCCGTAACGCCTACTTATCTTGTGGCCACTTTGCCAGGCGGAGAAAAGCCGGAGTTTCTATTGATGACTTCTTTCACGCCGCGCACCAAGCAGAATTTGATCGGGGTGCTGGCGGCCCGGTGCGATGGCGAGCATCTGGGAGAACTGGCATTGCTGGAACTTTCAAAGCAGCAACTCACGCCTGGACCCATGCAGATTGCAGCCAGCATCAATCAGGATCAGAACATTTCCAAGGATCTGACGCTCTGGAACCAGCAAGGGTCCACCGTGCTGCGGGGCCAAATGCTGGTATTGCCTGTGGACAATACGTTCCTGTACGTGGAACCCATCTACCTTCAGGCAACTGAGGCGCGGATGCCGCAGCTCAAGAAAGTAGTCCTCGGTATCGGTAACCGGTTGATTTACACCGATACGTATGAACAAGCAATCGCGCAGTTGGGTGCTGGTAGTGCGGGTGCGTTGCTCGACGCGCCTCAAGCAGCCCCGGCGAATGGCAGCGCTCCGCCACAGACTACAGTTTCCTCAGCAGCTTTGGACAGCCTGCGCAAACACCTGCAGCGATATCAGGAGTTACAAGGACAAGGGAAGTGGTCAGAGGCCGGCCGGGAATTGGAAGCTTTGGAATCTGAACTGAAGAAGTAAGTATGGTGGCGGCGCGCAGACTCGAACTGCGGACCTACGGATTATGAGACCGTCGCTCTAACCACCTGAGCTACGCCGCCGACAAGCTTTTATTCTATCGCATTGTTGTTCTCAAGACTGCGCCACAGGTACCAGCAAGCGGCGCTGCAATGAGGCCGCCAACCTGCCGCAATCCGTTCCACTTCCGCGGGATTCGGCATCTCGGGCAGACCATACGCCCGCTGAATCGCCTGCCGGACTCCCAGATCGCCAACAGCAAGAATGTTCGGGCGCCGCAACCCGAACATCAGGAACATATGAGCCGTCCACACACCCACGCCCTTCACTTGCACCAGGCGCGCGATCACCGCCTCATCATCCATTTGCAACAAACTTTCCAAAGGCAGCGAGCCATCCTGCGCATGGCGCGCCAAAGACCGGATGTATTCCGTCTTCTGCCCGGAGAGGCCCAGCTTGCGCATGGTTGTCAGACGCAGCCGAAGAATGTTTTCAGGCGTCATCTCACGGCCTTTCATGGCAGCGGCAAGCCTGCCGAAAATCACTTGTGCCACTTTGGTGGAAAGCTGTTGCGACACAATTGAACGGACCAGCGCCTCAAAGGTTGGGTCGCGGTAAGCCATGGCAAATGGGCCAACCCGCTTGATGATGGCTGCCATCACGGGGTCTTTCGAAAGATGTTTGACTATATGCTTCATGCCACAATGAAACACGGCGGGAAAACCGTGCGTCTTACTAGATCATTATGAATCGATTTGTGTTTGCCGCCGGTGCCTTTTTGGCATCCGCGGCACTCGTGGGGCAGGATGCTTCGGAGCCTATCAAAGTAGACGTCAACATCGTGAACATGTTCTGTGCCGTTCGCGATAAAAAGGGTTCGCTCATCCCAAATCTATCGAAGGATGATTTTCAGCTGTTTGAAGACGGCAAGGCTCAGCCCATCAAGTATTTCTCTCGTGAAACGGATCTGCCGCTGACTATCGGTTTGTTAGTGGACGTCAGCGGAAGCCAGGTAAACCTGATCGATATCGAAAAGAGAGCGGCAACGGCATTTTTTCAGCAGGTTCTTAAGAAAAAAGACGTCGCTTTCGTGATCAGCTTTGGGGCCGATTCCGAATTGCTGCAGGACCTGACCGCCTCGCCTAAGCTTCTGCAGGAAGGGCTGGACCGCCTCCGATTGAATGCCGGCACCAGCGGTTTCGGGGGAGGACCCGTGCCAACAGCTAATAAACCGCGGGGCACAGTCCTCTACGACGCCGTATATCTTGCGGCAAATGACCGGCTGGCAAAAGAAGTTGGCCGGAAAGTTGTCGTACTGATTACCGATGGCGAAGACCAAGGCAGCAGCTATTCCATCAAGCAGGCGATTGAGCAGGCACAAAAGGCTGACGCCGTCATTTACAGCATTTATTACGTAGACCCGTACTTCTACAACCGCGGCGGTATGAGTTTCGGGGGTGGCGGGGAAGGCTACTTGAAGCAGATGTCTGAGGAAACAGGAGGGCGGGTGTTTCGGGTTGACCGGGGGCACACCTTAAGTGACGCATTCACACAGCTCCAACAAGAGATGCGTAGCCAGTATGCCATCGGTTGGACGCCATTCACGGACCGGAAAGACGGCAGCTATCATAAAACGGAACTCAGGCTGGCGGATAAGAACCTGAAGGTGCAGGCACGTAAGGGCTATTACGCGATGCCGCCGCTTCAGTAGAGCCGAAAGCGTCGCGATACAGCTCAATTTTCGGTGTAGCTGTCGCAATCACCGTCAGAACATCGAAGCGCACCATATCCCAATTCACTTTCGCGCTGCGTGCATAAGCCCGCGCCGCTCGAACCACATTGCGTTGCTTTTCCGGATGAACTGCCCGCTCCGGTGCGCCAGTGTCACCAGATTGGCGCGTCTTCACTTCGACGAAGGCGAGCGCCTCTCCCTCCCAGCCAATCAGATCCACTTCACCCTTTCCACTTCGCGGGCGGTAGTTGCGTGCGACGATCACATAACCGTTCTTCTGCAAAAACCGCATGGCCAGATCTTCCCCTCTTGCCCCTAGAGCCCTTTCCGGAGTCCATCGCTTTTGATGCAGGGCATTACGAACGAGGTCCAGAATCAGGAACAGGTTCAAAATCGAACTCCATGGATTTGCCCCGCACGACGAAACAGAGGTAGTGCTCCCAAAACTTCCGGAAACGCGGAAACGTGTTGACCATAAATTCGAAGCCTAACCATCGCCAAAACGCTAGTAGCCGGACGTAGACGGAAATCTCACGGAAGCGCGCGCGCGTGTAATAGCCGAATCCGCCATGGTTTTCTCCGAAATAACGGAAGCTGAAGCTATTCAAGTGGTGCTTGTGAGTGGGGTCGCAGAATGAACTGTAGTCTGTATAGTGCGGCGTCTCGATATGGACTCGTCCGCCCGGGCGTACTAGCCGGTGAAACTCTTCCATCGTTTTGATGACATCGGTTACATGTTCAATCACATGGATTGCCCGCAGACCATCGAAGCTGTGAGTTTCGAAAGGGTACGGGAACCGGTCAAGATCAGCCAGTACGTCCGCACGGCTGGCCGGGTTATTGTCCAATCCTACCGCCCCAGGATATTTGTTGATGCCGCAGCCAACGTCAAGGATCAAGGTAAACTCATGAAACCATGAAACTGCCTCTGCTTGCGCTACTTGCAGTATCAGCCTTGGCACAGACTGTAACCGGCACCCTGGAAGGCCGCATTACAGACCCGAGCGGCGCAGTAGTTCCGCAGGTTCAGATCAAAGCGGTCAGCAAGGAAACAGGGTTGGCGCGTTCTGCCAAATCCAATCAGGGAGGCTATTTCCAGCTTACGTTTTTGCCTGTGGGTGAGTACACCATAACTGCCGATGCCGCGGGCTTCGGCACGGTGCAGCGTCAGGCGCAAGTAGAATTAAGTTCGGCGCGTGAGGTTAGTTTCTCCTTGAAGCCAGCGGCAGTTGGGTCCGCGGTCACCATCGTTTCCGATAGCCCGGAAATCGACACTTCCCGTGGCGATCTAAAATCCACTATCGATTCAAAAGCCATAGAAGATCGTCCGCTTTCTTCGCGCAACATGCTTTCGCTGGTAGAGCAGATTCCCGGTTTCCAGTCTAGCGGTGGGTACAGCGGAGTGAACAATCCAACGCTCTCCTCCGGCAGTTACGTTTCATTTAACGGAGCGGGAAGCCGTTCCGTGGCATTTCAAATTGACGGGGTGAATAATGATGACTCATCCGAAGGCACCAGCCGCCAGAATGTAAATATCAGCTCCATCAAAGAGTTTCAGGTGCTAACGAACTCTTACTCCGCGGAGTTCGGGCGGGCAGGCGGCGCGGTGGTACTGGTTCAAACAAAGTCCGGCACCAATAAGTTCCACGGAGACGCTTATGAATTCCTGCAGAATGACAAGCTCAACGCTAATTCGTTCTTCAATAATTCTTTCGGTACAAAGCCCGATGGAAGCCCCGTGGCCGCTAGGCCGCCCTACCGCAGAAATCAGTACGGCTATACCGTAGGCGGCCCGGTACTGAAAAACAAACTGTTTCTGTTTCACAGCTTTGAACAAACCAAGCTGCAGCAATACAACACGTTCACCCGCTTTATCTTTCAACCGGCTGAACGGCTGCAGGTGGGCAGTTGCCGCCTCTGCTTGAATCCGGAAGATCATCCGAATCTGCTACAGGATCTGCAATTCCTGCAGGGCATCATGGACCGCTTTCCTCAGAGTGCCTCGAACAATCTGGCAGCCTGTGACCACTGCTATACACAGACTGAGCCGGCCAGCTACCCGGATTCCGATTACAGCGGGCGCGCGGATTGGATCGCCTCGGCCCGCGACAGTTTTACTGCCCGCTACCAATACAGCCGGCAGAAGCGGGCTCCCCATGATCTGATCGTTGGCGAAAACGCGCTTCAGAATAACAAACAGCAGAATGTTGGCTTTACAGCCACTCATTTGTTTACACCCACTACGGTCGGCGAGTTTCGCTTCGGCCTCGGTTTGCGAACCACCATGGTGGATATTGAAGCAGGCGACAACACCCCGATTGTCCGCATCTCGAATCCGTCTCCATACACCACCACCACGCTGGGAAGCGCCGGCGCTTTTCCGATTCACCGATACCAGACTGACTTCCAGTACGTGGGCAACATCTCCCATGTGAGCGGGAAACACACGCTCCGTTTGGGGTTCGATATCCGCCGCCAGCATCTTGATGACCTTGCGGATAATTTCTCCCGCGGCTTCTATACTTTTGGGGCAACAGGCGTCTTAGGGCAGGCCAGCCGCTACGAAGGTTATGAAAACTTCTTGCGGGGTTACGTCACCAGTTTTGAAAAAGGCTACGGCAACTTCACCACCTTCAATCGCCTTGGAGAATTCAATCAGTACGTGATGGACGATTTTCGCGTGACCTCCAGATTGACTTTGAACCTGGGGTTCCGTTACGAGATTGTGTTGAGGACTTCAGAGCGCGACGGCAAGATCAGGTATACCTTCGATGACTTTTATAAGGGTTATGAACCCCGTTTTGGAATCGCTTATTCACCCACGCTCCACTGGGCTTTTCGCGGCGGCTTCGGGCTTTTTCATAACCGCATCTTTCAATCTGTGTTTTCGCAAGGAAGCACTAATCTGCGTTCGCTTCCGCCGTACGGTGCCGACCGCACCTATGAGGCGTCCTTCAACACGTCGGACCCCAGCAACGGCTACTTCTTTGTCCCGGGCTCCTTCAACCCGGGCCGCATCAGTGGCAGCCAGATCGATCCTGGATTGAAACCTCCCGAGACGCAGCAGATGCACTTCACCATCGACAGACAACTGTCAAACAACATGGCGTTCAGCATTGGATTCACGCGCACGCGGGGAATCGGCCTGCTTCAAAATCAGATCACCAACAGGGCGCGATTTCCTTTTCTCTCTCCGCAAGACGGCGTACTATATGACAAGATCGATCCCGACCTGGGCAATACGAATCCACTTCCGGGGTACATTTCGCTCGCTCAACCCCGAACCAACCAGCGCAGACCTAATGTGAATTACACCAGCATCTACATCATCGGCAATCAATCCTGGAGCTATTACAATGCCTTGCGCGTTGAAGTGAAGAAGCGCTTCTCGAAAGGTCTGTTATGGCAGGCAAGCTATTCTTTCAGCAAGTGTATCGATACCGGTTCTGACGTGACCGCTGGGAGCGCACTGACTGAATCGGGTTCCGCAAGGAGCGTACGCGGGCTGAGCGACTTTGACCAGCGTCACCGGCTGAATGGCAATCTAAGCTATCTGCTGCCGTTCCTGACCAGCGCGAAAGGATTTAGCGGCCGCGTCCTGGGCGGCTGGACTGCCACATCGAATTTTACGGTCGCCAGCGGCAACCCTTTCACGGTTTCCGCCGGGTATGATTACAACGCCGACGGGATTGCGAATGATCGGCCCATCTTACTCGATCCGTCTGTTTATGGGCGCTCCATCGACAATCCAAATACGTCGCGACAGCGCTTGCCTTTCAGCGCTTTTTACCCAACCTTCAAGACGCCAAACACACAGCGGCCGTTCGACCCGGGCGGGAGTGACAAAGATTCAATAGGCCGCAACACATTCTTCGGTCAGGGACTGGCAAATGTTGATTTCGGCCTGTACAAAGCCTTCGTACCTTATGAGGGGCATCGTTTGACATTCCGCGCTGAAGTGTATGGAGCCACCAACTCGCCCCATTTTTCTTTTCCGACAGCCAGCACGGCAAGCGCCAGCTTCGGCCGGATTAGCAGCACTTACAATCCGTTTAATTTCGTGGGAGCGTCTCGCAACGACGCGGCGTCGCGAATCATACAGATGGCGCTTCGATATACGTTTTAAGCAAGGATCGTGAACGGATCTTCCTCGGCTTGAAGCGAGGCTCCGGCCGTGTGATAGCGCGGGTCCAAAAGCCTTGCAGCATCAATATTGCCGATCGCCGATAGCAGACTCTGTTTCACTCCCGGTTCCGACATGGCATCACGAATGTGACCTCGCACGGTGTTCGTTTTAAACGAGCAGACACACGGAACAATATCGATGCCCAGTTCGCCTGCGAAAGCGGTAGTGATCTCTTCCGACACATAAATCAAGGGACGGATGATTCGAGCCGTACCCTCGCGCGAGTTGACGACTGCTGGCAGAGCACTAAGCCTTCCGTTATACATCGCATTTCGCAGTAGAGATTCACAGGCGTCGTCGGCAGTGTGGCCCAAGGCAATGACGTTGGCACCCAGGCTCCGCGCCACTTCATACACGGCCCTGCGGCGGTACCTGCTGCACAAGTCACACCCATGTGCTGGCTTGTCTTCGATAAGGCTCAATGATGCCTCATCCGTGTAGTGTATCCACTCAATCCCACGCTGCCTGATAAATTCGCCTACAGGCTGCACGGGGCGCACAAACTTTCCTTGTTCAATCGTGAATGCACAGAGTGTGAACTTGACAGGCGACCGCCGATGCAGAAGCCGCAAGACTTCTAATAACGCAATCGAATCCTTTCCGCCTGAAACCCCCACTGCGACGCGGTCGCCCTCCCGGATCATGTCGAAGCGCTTAATCGCCTCTCCGGTTTTTCGCAAAATGGCTTTTTCTGTATTCATTTATTTTTGGCTTTCATGATTCGCTTACGTGAACAAGGGACGCAGCAAATGCTCTTCAGCCCGGATCCAGGAGTAAATATCGTGGAGCGTACACTCAGCTGTCCGCGAAGGCGGCCAACCGCCCAGGCTGCTCACCGCGCTGTGATCGGTAACATAAATTCGAAGATCAGCTTGGCGTTGCTCCAGGGTAGCTCCAATATCTATTTTGTTCCCCGTTATCGCTTCACATAACCGGGTCATCTCCAGCAGCGAAAGACTATTGGCTAATCCGCCGCCGGCTTTTAATACTTGGCCAGCGTAACCTTTTAAGTTTACAATTTGCGCTTCAACAAGCCTGCATAGTTCAGCAATATGAAGGATGTCCCGCACCTACTTTCCTTTGCCTCCGAACCCCATATATCGAAGGGAACGCTTGAAAAAGTGAGAAGCCATCCAAAGAGCAGCCACCCCCCGATCGGATTTTCCCACCTGCCACGGACCTGAGATTAACCCACACCGGTTGATGATGAACCGCAACCCATATGCATCCTTATATTCGGCAATCATGAGTGCCGCGGCAAGCTTGGTCATCCCATACAAAGATCTAGCACCGTGAGTGGGAAAACATTCGCTGATGCCCAATTCCGTGGCGCCCGGCAGAGTTTGATCCGCGGATAGGACAAACCTTTCATTTGTTTCAGAAAAAGCCAGGCTATTCAGCAGGCTTTCAGGGTAAACGCGGCTTGTCGAAAGAAACAGAAAATCCGCTCTCGTCAGCCGCGCCAACTCCAGGCAATTGAAGCAACCCATTAGATTTGTTTCGATGAGGTATGCGGGAGACGCTCCGTATCCGACCTGAGCGGAACATTCAGCGGAACATTCGATAATCAGTTGGGCTGGAGCGCCCGTCAACTTTAGATCGCTTGGATTTCGAATGTCGCCGTGGACGAATTCAACGTTCCTTTGGAGCAGCCGGTTTACGTTCAACGCTGAACCCCGCCTGCGCAAATTGTCCAACACATTAATCGATTCTCTTTGATCTTCAACTTAGAGACCCCGGAGTTACGATTTGTCCACGTAATTGTAATTTAAAATCAGCTTATGTAAACAATAATCGACAACTTTACCGCCTTTGATGAATCGCGAACCGAATGCGCAATCGTAGCCCTCTTCCATCATCTTGAGGTATCGGATCAGATCCTCCGGGCTGTCAGAGGCGTCCGCCATAAAGATTGCGACGCAATCGCCCATGTAGTATTTCAGCCCGCACCGGATCGCCATTCCGAAGCAATGTTGTCCCGTGTTTTTTAATAGCCGGATTTGCGGGTGGCTGGCCGCGGCACCTTCTACAACCTCTCGCGTCCGGTCCTTGCTCCCATCATCCACGACAAGAATTTCGTGCGGGACATGTTCTCTTTGTAAAACCTGAACGAGTGCTACGAGAGTGCTTCCCACACAGCTCTCCTCATCGCGCGCGGGGATAATGACAGACAAAAGCATGGGTAGGAACCCTAACGCTGTATGATAACAGTCCTAAAAAACAAAAGAGCCACGGCCCCATTGAGGGACCGCGGCTCTTTTGCCAGGAGGAGTTTAAAACTATTTAGTAATCCATGCCTTCGGGGCCATGTCCGCCGCCAGATCCACCCGAAGCAGACTTCTTCTCCGGAATTTCGCAGATCATCGCTTCGGTAGTCAGCATGAGGCTGGCGATGGAAGCGGCATTCTGCAGAGCGGTGCGGGTTACCTTGGTGGGATCGATTACGCCGGCAGCAACCAGATCTTCGTACTTATCGGTGGAAGCGTTGTAACCGAAGTTGTTGTTATCGCTCGAGCGAACTTTCTCGACGACAATCGCGCCTTCGTGGCCGGAATTCAGGACGATCTGGCGGAGCGGCTCTTCGCAAGCGCGGCGGACAATATCCAGACCGAACTGCTCATCGCCTTCCATCTTCTGACCCTTGAGAGCATTGGACGCACGGAGCAGCGCAACGCCACCGCCGGGAACAATACCTTCTTCGACAGCCGCGCGTGTTGCATGGAGCGCGTCTTCGACACGGGCCTTCTTTTCCTTCATTTCGGTTTCAGTCGCCGCGCCAACCTTGATGACTGCAACGCCGCCAGCAAGCTTCGCCAACCGCTCTTGCAGCTTCTCACGATCATAATCGGACGTGGTGTCTTCAATCTGAGCGCGCAACTGCTTGATGCGGCCTTCGATCGTTTTCGACTGACCAGCGCCGTCTACGATGGTGGTGTTGTCTTTGTCGACAGTGACGCGCTTCGCACGGCCAAGGTCTTCTAGCTTCACGCCTTCGAGCTTGATACCGGTTTCTTCGAAGATCGCCTTGCCGGCGGTCAGGATGCCGATGTCTTCCAGCATTGCCTTGCGGCGATCGCCAAAGCCAGGAGCCTTAACGGCACAGGCATTCAAGGTACCGCGCAGCTTGTTCACAACAAGAGTGGCCAGCGCTTCGCCTTCCACTTCTTCCGCAATGATCAGCAGCGGCTTACCGGCGCGGGCAATCTGTTCCAGCAAGGGCAGAAGATCTTTCATGTTGCTGATCTTCTTTTCGTGAATCAGGATGTAAGGATCTTCCAGAACCACTTCCATGCGCTCTGGATCGCTCACAAAATAAGGTGAGAGATAGCCGCGGTCGAACTGCATGCCTTCCACGGTGGTAAGCTCGGTCACCATGGTCTTTGATTCTTCGACCGTGATTACGCCGTCTTTGCCAACCTTGTTCATCGCTTCGGCAATGATGCCGCCGATGGTGTGATCGCTGTTAGCGGAAATGGTTCCCACCTGCGCAATCATGTCGCCCGAAACCGGCTTCGACATTGCTTGCACTGCGGCTACCGCGATCTCAACGGCTTTGTCGATCCCGCGCTTCATCTGCATGGGGTTCGCGCCGCTGGTGACAGCCTTCACGCCTTCACGGAAAATCGCCTGCGCCAGAATAGTGGCGGTTGTGGTGCCGTCGCCAGCCACGTCAGACGTCTTCGACGCAACTTCACGCACCATCTGCGCGCCCATGTTTTCCAGCGGGTCTTTGAGTTCAATTTCCTTCGCAACCGTTACACCGTCTTTGGTGATAGTGGGGCCGCCAAACTTTTTCTCTAGGACGACATTGCGTCCCTTGGGGCCAAGGGTAACCTTCACCGCATCGGCCAACTGATTCACGCCACGCAGGATCGCCTGCCGGCTATTATCCGCGTAAACAATTTGTTTTGCCATGATTTTTCTGTAGTCTCCTGGGACTCGGCCTTACTTTTTGTCGAGGATGCCTAAAATTTCATCCTCACGCATGATCATGTATTCAACGCCATCAATCTTGATGTCGCTTCCGGAGTACTTGCCGAAAAGGATGCGGTCGCCCACTTTCACTTCGAGCGGCACCACTTTTCCATCTTCCAGGCGCTTGCCATGCCCAATTGCGGCAATCTCACCTTCCTGGGGTTTCTCTTTGGCGGAATCGGGGATGTACAGACCACCTTGCATGGCCTCTTTTTCCTCGACACGCTTGACGACCACGCGGTCATATAACGGACGAATATTCATAGTTTGAACCTCTGGATTTTTCGGAATCGAGCTAGATCGGAAGCCAACTGCTCCCGCCTAATATTATTAGCACACTAACCGGGAGAGTGACAAGAAAAATCCGTAACCTATACAAACAAAAAGCCTGCACTTTAGAAAAGCAGTGCAGGCCAAGTTGGAACGGACTTTTAGCGATCAGGACCAGAGTTCGTTTATGGGTCCGTAAATATCCTGATCTGAGTTCGGCACATAATAAAAACCGCGGCCCAGAGGGTCATCGTGGCGAACCGTGGTCCAGTCGATCCCCATAGCGGAATAGATCGTGGCTTCCACATCTTCAGGTTTTACGTCTCTCTGGCGGGACCAGCCGGAATCGACAGTCATTGAGCCCTGAGCGTCAGTTGTGCCAATGGTTTTGCCGCCTTTCACTCCGCCACCCGCAAACATGACGAACTGCTGCAAAAAGTGGTCCCGTCCCGCAGCCGTGGAGAGTTTGCCGGTTGTGCGACCGAACTCTCCCAACATCACAACCAGCGTATTATCCAATTGACCGGACGTCTTCAAATCACTCAGGAAAGCGCTTACTCCGTTGTCAAGCAAAGCCGCCATGGACGTGGGCTGAGTGGAAAGCGCTGCGTTCGCATAGATATTCTGGTGCATGTCCCATCCACCCTGGGTGACTTGCACGAAACGGGTTCCCTCGTTAGCCGATAACACCTGCTTGGCTACCAGAAGCGAATTACCGAACGAAGTGCTGCCATAACGCATGCTATCGGCAGCCGAGTACTGAAAAGCCTTGCTGACAATTGGGTTGTACATCATTCCTTGAGCAGCCTGGTAGAACTTGTCGTAATCCTCCATGGGCTTTCCATATGGAGAATTTTGGCGGATATTGTCATCCAGGTGATGCAACAAATCGTAACGATCGTTGAAACGTGCTTGCCCGGTGCTATTGATTGTGTTTGCGATGCCAGCCGTGGAAGGCGCCACCCGGAAGGGTGCGTACTCGGAATTGAAGTAGCCCGGGCCCGCGCCATTTGAAGAATTCAGCGCCAGAAAGGTGGGGAACACTTGATTCGGCTTCCGCTCGTGCTCCTTTTCAATCGCAACAACGCTTCCGATGTTTGGAGAAATGTTCCCCAGGACCGCCGCCGGGTTTCGCCCGATTTGGACCCAGTTCTGACCTAAACCATGAACCAGCGCCCAAGCCCGCATGGACCGGACGATGGCGATATCACCCATTTGAGCGCCTAGTTTCGGCATAATGCCGGTAGGCCAAAAGACGCCATTCACAGTGGACGGATTGAAGGAAAGAGGAGTCACACCGTCAATCATCTTCAGATCGAAAGTGTCAGTGTGGCTTGGGGCACCCGCAAGAAGAATAAAGACCACGTTCTTTGCCGTGTTTTTCATCGCCACGGAGCCGGAAGTGGAAATGACCGGAGCCGCCGGAAGCCGGTTTGCCAGGAAGGAAGCTGTAACTCCCCCGCCGGCTAATTGAAAGAAATGCCTGCGGGTAAAGTGCGGCCGGGCATAGAAAGATTTCGTCGGGTGCGGATAGCGCTCAATCAGCTTATCGAATTTATTTTGGCTGTCCATGATTCCGATCCTTTAATAATTGAAAATGAAATCAACTTTGTTGAATAGCGCCCAGAACAAATCTTCCGCGGCCGCGGTGCGGTTTCCGGTAGCCGTTAATTGTTGAATTGCGGTGTTCATTTCAGCGTCCGTAGGCTTCCTGGAAAGCGCGTTCATATACAGGATGTTGACCAGTTGAGGGTTGGGCAAGCTGATATTTTTAGTCAGCAAACCATTCGGAACCGTCGCTTTCACTCTTGTTTCCACGAAAGGATCGTTCATTATGCTTAATGCTTGAAGAATGGACCCATCCTGGCGGCGGGGATTGGCATCACGGTCTCCGCGCAGGAATGTGTCCAGGAAGGTCGTCACCGCACCGCCTGGCATGCCGACTACATCGGGCATTTGCATTGCGAAAGCGATCTTCCCGAAGCCTGGGGAAACCACGCCGTATGTCGTGGAATCATTCGAGAATCCGTTTATGGTGTACGCGGGGATCACATTTGTTGCCTGCGTCACTGCATCATGCAACTCTTCCGACCACAATCGGCGGACGAATTTTCGTGCAAAGAATTTCTCATAAGAAATATCCCAGTTTCCGGGATAGCTGGACGAGAGCTGGTATGTCTCCGAACTTGTAATTTCCCGTTGTAGCGCTTTCAAATCGAAGCCGCTATCGATGAAGTGCTTTGTCAGCGATTGCAGAAGTGCCGGGTTTGAGGGCTGTAAGGTCCACGGCGCAGCTGGCGGATTCGACGCGTCCAACCGTGCCGGATCGAATTGGTCAGGCGGATCCACAATTCCGCGACCGAAGAGTTGAGCCCACATATAGTTCACTGTGGCTCTGGCAAACTGCGGATCTGAAGTCACAAACCTGGCGAGAGCGGTCCGGTAATCCTCCCCTGGATTCGGCTTGCCGTCACCAAACAAATATGTGGGAGCAACAATCTTTACTTGGGCAGCAGCCGCCCCAACATAAGCCCGCGCTGGCCGGTTCCCCGTGGTGCTTCCCAGTTGATAGTCGGCCGCATACTGATCCAGAGACCAGTAGTACAGGTTGTTGTTCTGGGGCATATTCGGATCCGTAATCTTCACGTGGACCGGTTTTGTATGCGACATAAACGCGGAGAGTTGCCACGCCTGATAACGAGTGGTCTGGCTCGCCCACAAATTCAGCGAATCCAGGTGACCGCGCCCGTTGTGGCACAGAAGGCAGTTCATGTGTGTAATGCCCAGGAACTGTTCCGCAACATTGGTGGTTTGCTGGTCGAAGATATCCTGCTGCGGGCCCCCACTCACCACGCCGCCCACAAGCCAGTTCATCTGCCCATTGCTTTGGTCATAACTATTTGCCCCTTGAGCGCCAATCAGTTCAGCAGCAATCGTGTTGTAGGGTTTAGCTGCCGCAAGAGAATCATGAATGTACTTGTAAAATGCATTGCGGCCCTCCGCCCGGCGCTGGGTGCCGGTCACGTTTGAGGCGTTGTTTTGATAAAGATCGCCGAAATACATGGTCCACTTGTCCACCCATTCGGGCTTGGCCAACAGTTCGTCAATCAATTTCGTTCGCTTGTCCCCGCCAGGATCGTTGATGAATGCGGTGATCCGTTCCGGTGTGGGAATCCGCCCGGTCAAATCAAGCGTCACGCGCCTAACAAAGGTGTAATCGTCTGTTTTATCCGCGGGCGTGATGCGGTTGGCTTTCAAATCCTGCTGGATATAGAAGTCGATCGAATCTGGCGCGGGCGGAACCAGGAAACTGGCATTCGTCACCGAACCCGGCTCTACAGCGGTTGTAAATGAGATGCTGTTGGGGTGGAGGGAATTAACAACAATCCGGGTCGTTTTTGAAAGTGCAGACTCCTCTGGGGCACCAGCAGCGTTCAGAGACGACTTCATAAACTTTTCCCGATTGGCGCCAAAAAAAGCACATTCGGAATGGTCCGCCAACTCAATAGCACCTGTACTTTGCGCGGCCATGGGGATGGAACCTGCCGGAATCAAAAGAGAAAAAGCCAAGCAAAGAATAATAAACCGGTAAAAGGGGTGCTGAATGCTCATCAAGAGGATCTCCTAAAAGGTTCTGAGTGGCTAAACACTACTATCGTCACGTAGTTGCTAGACCTGTAGAGTTGGTTTCAACGGATTGAGTTTTTTTAACATCTAACGTTGCGGAACATGTCTAAATTCGGAATAGCAGGTGTACTTGGCATTCTATTGGCGTCTTTTTCGGCGGCCCAAACCACCACCGTGCAGAACGGAAGCGTAAACGGAAGATATTTTTTTCGCCAGCTTCAGTTTTCAACAGACACTTTGGGCAAGATTACCGGCAGTGCAGCCTCGCTGGGCTCGCTAAACTTCGACGGGGCTGGCCGGTTTACGGTGGATGCGTTTCAAACTGTCGGTAATCTGCCTGCCACGCCGCTTACCGGAACTGGAACGTATACCGTCCAGAGTTCCGGCATGATGACCATTTCGAACCCGCAACGCAACGGTCTTACGATCAACGCGCGGCTGGGAACTGAAATGATTCTGGGGTCCACCACGGAGAGCGGCGACAACACATTTGACCTGTTTGCCGCTATTTTAGCCCCGGCTGAAGGCCAAGGCAACTCCCTTTTTCAGGGTACTTACTCCGTTAGTTCCTTTGAACTGCAGAGCGGGTTGGCTGCAGGTGCGCGCTCCGCCCTCTTTAATCTTCCTGTGGCTTTGGGAGGTGTTGTCGGTGTTTTCCGCGCCACCGGACATGCCGCGAATCTGCAAAACGGCGTGCTATTCACGGAAACGGTAGGGGGAGCCAGTTACGCCATGGGTGCCGATGGAATCGGTACCATTTCGCTTAGCGGCACAAGCCCGCTCTTAAGCGGAACCCGGAATCTATATGTGTCGCGGTCCGGCAACGTAGTTCTGGCGGGTTCTCCGTATGCGGGAGGACAGGATTTTTTGATTGGCGTTCGCCAGTTTGTGGGGTCGCCCGCACTCAGCAATCTTTCAGGCCTTTATTGGACGGGGGGCTTGAGGTTGGATACGAAGAACCTGAGCACTGAGGCATACGCCGGGTCGTTGAACGGTCTCCCTTCGCTTGCCCAGGCCGTGACAACGGACCGCCTGCACCAATTCGGCACCTCGCCTGAAGACGCCACTCTGGCCAACGCAATTTCGGTAAACTCCGATGGGAATTTCGCCTACGGCTTAGATGTTCTGTCTCTCGGAACAAACGGTGACAGTTTCGTCGCAACCGGCTTGAGCGCGGTCGATCCGGGCGGCTATTCGATCGATATCGGAATCCGTGCACCGGCTCTTACAGGGACAGGTGTTTTCGTGAATCCGCAAGGTATCCTGAATGCGGCGAATCTCGCTCCTGCTGGTGCCGCAATTTCACCGGGCGAATTGGTGTCGCTGTTCGGAACTGGCTTGGCCAACACGGCGGTGACCGGCACGCCTCCTTATTCACAGACTCTAGGCGAAGTCTCCCTAACCGTTAACGGATTGCCCGCGCCAATTGCTTACGTAAGCAGCGGCCAAATCAACTTTCTGGTTCCTTACGCAGCGTCAGGGGCAACGGCGAGCATAGTGGTGACCAGCGGCACAAGCATCTCTAACACGGTGGCCGTCCCGCTGCAGAAAACATCGCCGGGGGCATTTTCGACGGGTGGAGCGGGCACAGGGCTAGGTGCGATCACTCATTCCAATGGAAGTTTGGTGACCGCGACAAATCCCGCGGCTCGGGGGGAAACGGTAGTGGTTTATGCGACCGGACTGGGCGTTGTAACTCCTGATGCCGTGGATGGAGTCGCATCCAGCGGCACTACTGTTAGTCCCGTCGCGGTGGCCATCGCTGGCCAGCCCTCCAAGGTCACCTTTGCAGGCCTTTCCCCGTCTTTTCCTGGGCTTTATCAGATCAACGTCCTGATCCCGGCGAATCTGGCTGGCAGCGGGGCGCTCCCATTGGCCATTCAAACGATTGACGCCTTTCACGACCAGGTAGATCTGCAAGTTCAATAGACGTTACTGGGTTCCGTCAATCTTCTGGCTCGAAATCAGG
The DNA here is from genome assembly GCA_043733425.1 of Terriglobia bacterium. Taxonomy (GTDB): domain Bacteria; phylum Acidobacteriota; class Terriglobia; order Bryobacterales; family Bryobacteraceae; genus JALYXI01. The sequence continues at coordinate 1,556 of JAYTGM010000526.1, read as the reverse complement.
TACTTTGCCAAAGGCCAGCGAAAAGAAACGATTGCGCCGAGAGCGGACGCGATTCTATGTTTCACTCCGGCGGCGGTTCCCTGATATTTAGAAAGGTACACGGCAGTTCCGATAGCTGCATCGGCCGCCAAAAGAGAAGATTGTGCCGGAATATTTGCATGGACGGCGCGAACCGATTGCACCACACGTATTTTTTTATTTGCCCGCCGGATGACTTGTGCACACAGATCCAGGTCGCTACCAAAATTTCCGTAGCGTTCATCAATCTGGCGCATCGCTTTCAGGAAAAATGCTCGCACCATCAAAGCGGCCCCGGTCACGCCAGGTACGTCTTGATCCGTCGGAGCGGTGACCGCGACAAGTTCCGGGCTCGGCGGATTCTGGCGCACCTGTGGCGTTGGGTGGCCCATTGCGTCTACCAGCAGAGGCGCGACAGCGCCCACGTCACTATGCTGATCCAGCACGTCAGCCAGTTCGGAGACGCCGACACCGGGAATCCGCGTATCATCATGGAGAAAAAGCACGAATTCGCCTTCCGCGCTTCGCAACCCAAGGTTGAGCGCCTTGGTCAAGCCGAAATTTTTCGGCAGGCGAATCCATCGTACATTCGGAAACATTTCTTCCAGCTCGCCCAACCCACCATCGGTTCCGTTATCCACGACAATCAGTTGGTGTTCGGTCCCCAAAGATTCGAGCGACTCCCGAAGCTGTTCCGGCCGATTGCGAGTCACAATAACTACAGAGATTCTGATCATACGAAGACAGGCTTCCGGCCGAAGATAAGGTAGACTCCAGCCATCGCCAGAACCAGTGAGATCCATTGTTCCAGCGATAGAGAGAGGCCGAGGGGATTCGATTCGTCGTGCGCGCGGAAGAATTCGACAATCAACCGCGCAATTCCGTAGAGAACCAGGTAGAGCCCGATAATGGAACCGGGCTTATGAGACCGCAAGGCCAGCCGGTATAGCACCGCAGCGATCGCAAACTCAGCCAAGCTTTCATAAATTTGGGTGGGATGAAGGGGAATACCGAGCGGCACGCCTACGTTTTGGGCATCAGGGCTGGTGAACGTGACGGCCCAGGGCAGTTGACTGGGGCGGCCCCAGCAACAACCTGCGGCAAAGCATCCCAGCCGGCCAATTCCGTGACCCAGGGCAACGCCGGGAGCGAAGACATCGGCGGTTTTTAGAACTGGTAAGTGCATTCGGCGCATGTAGAAATAAGCCATAAAAAGCGCCGCCACAAAGCCGCCATAAAATATACCCGCCGATTGCAAAGTCCCTAGCGAGAATACCTCCAAGGGGTGAGCGCGATATGAAGGGTCAAGCACGATCATCAGAACCTTGGCACCTACAATTCCGGCAAGAGCGCAGTACACGCCCAAATTGATTACCGTGTCGCGGTCGAGCCCTTCCCGCTTTGCCAAGCGGCCGATGAGCCATAAAGCGGCAAGAAATGCGAGGGCAACCAATACCCCATAGGTGGGCAGCGAAAAGCCCCCGAAGGAGAAAAGTTTAGGTAGCACGGGCTGTCGCTCCTGTCGGTTTCCACATGGC
>JAYTGM010000525.1:0-3315 GCA_043733425.1 Terriglobia bacterium | reverse complement strand
ACGCGCGATGATTCGGCCCGGCGCACCGTCTCCAGCAGCCGATCCAGTTCGAAAGGCTTGGCGAGATAATCGAACGCGCCCCCACGCGTTGCCGCCATCACGGTTTCCATGGTGCCTCGCGCCGACATCAAAATCACGCGGCATTCGGGATCTTGAGAGCGCGCAGCATTTAGAACGTCCAGGCCGGTACGGCCGTCAATGTAAACGTCGGAAACAATGACTGGGAAGGATGTCGCGCTTAACAGGTTCAGCGCTTCATTGGTGGAAGAAGCAGCTTGTACGTCGTAGCCTTCCAATTCCAGGAACGTGCTTAGCGTGGTGCGGACGCTGGCGTCGTCCTCAACCAACAAAAGCTTCGTCATGAGCTACCTCCGGTATGGCACGGTCTTCCTGATCCTGGTATTGCAATTGATAAAGCTTCCAATACAAACCTCGTGCGGCCAGCAATTCCTGATGCGTGCCGCTTTCGCGCAGGCGCGCCTTATGCATCACCAGGATACGATCGGCGCGTTGAATAGTGGAAAGCCGGTGCGCGATCACGATGGAAGTGCGGCCCTTTACCATCTGCTGCAGTGCCCGTCGCACGCGCAACTCGGTTTCCGTATCCACGCTGCTGGTGGCTTCATCGAGGATGAGGTAGCGCGGCCGGTGAGCCAGCGCTCTGGCAAAAGAAATGAGCTGTTTCTGACCGGTTGAGAGCGAAGCCCCGCGTTCGCGAATCGGCTGATTGAAACCTTCGGGCAGCGTGCGGATGAAGTCAGTCAAGTTCACCTGCTCCGCAGCGTCGGCAATATCTTCCAGGTTCACGGATTCCGTTCCCAGACGGATATTATCTGCCACCGAACCGGTGAACAGGTAAGGGTCTTGCAGAACAACGCCGAATTGACGCCGCAGCACCAGCGGATCCATGTGCCGTATATCGACGCCGCCGATGCGAATGGCCCCGCGCTGCACGTCATAGAAGCGCAGCAACAGGCTGATGATGGTGGTCTTGCCAGCGCCGGTATGGCCGACGATGGCGACCGTCTCACCGGGCCGGATGGTGAAACTCAGGTCGCGCAGCACCCATTCCTCGTCCTTGTACGCGAACCAAACCTGATCGAAGACGATGGCTGCATCACTGCTGGGAAAGGCCGCCGCCACAGCGGGCGCAACGATTGTTGGTTGTGTATCCAACAAATTGAAAATGCGCTCAGCGGAAGCCATGGCTGCTTGCAGAATGTTGTACTTTTCGCTCAAATCCTGAATGGGCCGGAAGAAGCGCAGACCATATTGCAGGAACGCCACCATCACGCCCAGAGAAAGCAATCCGCCTTTTACGCGAAAACCCCCGTATGACAGAATCAGCGCAAGCGAGAGATACGCCAGAAATTCGATCACCGGATAGAACCATCCGTAGGCGCCGATGCTGTCTTTGAACGCAATCATGTGCTGCTTGTTGATTTCTTCAAACTCAGCGGTACTCTTGCTTTCGCGGTTGAACAGTTGCAGCACGGCCATGCCGGTAATGTGCTCTTGCAGATAAGCATTAATACGCGCGATGGCAACCCGGATGCGGCGATAGCTTCCGGATACGCTGGTTCGAAAAAGGGCTGTCGCCCACACCACGAACGGCAGAATACCCAGCATGATCAAGGTGAGCCCGACGCTCATCTGCAGCATGGCGGCGACAATGAACGCAAGTGTCAGCAAATCGCCCAGGATGGTGACCAGACCAGAGGCGAACAGGTCGTTCAATACATCCACATCGGTAGTGAGCCGGGTCACCAGCCGGCCGACGGGGTTGTGATCGAAGAAGGCTAAATCCAGCCGCTGTATGTGCGCCATCAACTGGCGGCGCAGGTCAAACATGGCCAACTGCCCCACATACTGCATCAGGTACATCTGTGCGAACTCGGTAACGAAAATTCCGGCCAGTACCGCGAGATAAACCGCGGCAATCTGCGTTAGGCCAGTAAGAGGGTCCGCGGCCAGCCACGGGTCCAGCAACGATTTCTGGCCAGTGGGGGTCAGGTAGCGGTCGATCGCCAACTTGGTGAGCAGTGGCCCGGAAACCTGCAATCCGGAATAGAGAAACAGGAAGGCCAGCGCTGCCGTAATACGCGCGCGGTAGGGCTGCATGTAGCGCATCAAGCGCCGCATCACCCTGCCGTCATAAGCTTTGCCGAGTACTTCTTCTTCCACCTGCTTCAGGTTATCGGATAAACTACCCGCATGAAACGATTGCTCGGTTTCTCCATTTTGATTTTGCCATGCTCCGCGGTGGCTGAAACGTGGTCCGGCACCCTGGTGGATGTGATGTGCAAAGGCAAAGATCTGGCCGGGCACACGCGTGAGTGCGCGCTGACCTGCGCGAAGAGCGGCTTCGGCGTGGTTCTTTCCGACGGCAAGTTTCTAAAATTCGATGAAACCGGGAATGCCAAAGCCTTGAATGCGCTGAAAGCCGCGACGAAAGAGAAGGATCTGAAGGCAACCGTCACCGGAGAGAAAGACGGCGAAATAATCCAGGTGGCATCACTTGTTCTGCAATAGCGGCGCTTAAAACACTCTTAAGGCAACGGTGTCGTTCTCGATTGGAACGCAGACACCCAGCTCCCGGCCATCTCCCTCGTAATGAGAATGAACCGTAAAGGTGATTACCAGGCTGGGATCGTGCAAGTCGCTTGGCGATAAAGTGCCTCGAAAAGAATCGAGGCCAGTTTTGGTGAAGCAGACAGTTCCGCGCGGCTGGTTGTTAATGGCCGCTTCCAGGGTAAGGTTCGGGCGGAGGATGTCGGGAGGGATATATACCGGAAGAAGAAATCCGGTTAGTTGCGTACCAAACGGCAGAGTAACTTCCAAAGTGAATGTTTTTGCGGTCCAACAAAAAGGCTGGCCATCGGTTGGATACCAGCCGGCCCCGAGGTACGCTTGCAGCCCCGGGTACATAACGCGGCTTTGTAACAACAGAAAAACCCGCTCATCGGCGTCAGGGTCTGAAGGGTTAGAGCCGACTGTACACCCTACATGGCGGATGCCGCGAACTGTCCATCGTGTGCGTTGAAGCAGACGAAGAAGGCCACCGAGGGAAAAAATCCAGAAATTAGTAATATCGCTGTTTACTTCCACTGGACTTGCAAGGTACGCCAGTGGTTCTTCTGCTATGCGGATACCAGTTAGTGTGGTTTGTTGAGCAATTCGCGTGCTGAGTAAGCACCAACCAGTGTGATCGGCAAGGCGGTCCAGCGCGAAATATGGATTTTGCAGATGATAAAGAGTACCCAAAAAAAGAGCGAGGCCATACTTTCCGGGAAATTCGAAACGCGCGTCCAGATC
>JAYTGM010000524.1:0-3316 GCA_043733425.1 Terriglobia bacterium | reverse complement strand
TCTTCTCCCAAACCGCAAGCTGCCCAAGCCAAGCAGGAATCGCCCAAAGTTCCAAATCCTGATGCCGCCCTGCTTGAGCTTTTAAAAGAATGGCGCAGAGAGCTTGCCAAGAAGTCCGCGGTCCCGGCCTTCATGATTCTCACCGACGCCACTCTGCTGGATCTATGCATCAAGCAGCCCATCTCCAAGTCAAGCCTCCGCGCCGTCACGGGCATTGGCGAACGCAAAGCCGATCAGTTTGGCGATGAAATTCTGGCCGTGCTCTCTGCTTACCAAAGCGGAAGCCGCGCCTCCTCGCTGCCGCAGCAAAGCGGTCCCACCCCGGCTCAGGAAACCGCGAGGCTGCTGAACGAAGGCCGCTCTTTTAGTGAGATCGCTCAACTGCGTGATCGCCAGCTCAGCACCGTCGTCGGCATGGTGGCTGACCTTGTGGAGCGAGGTGAATTGGTTTTCCAAAACTCCTGGGTTAGCGAAACGCATCGCTCTCTGATCGGTGCCGCTGTCCGCACTCATGGCCCGCAATGGCTCAAGCCTCTGCGCCAATCACTGCCGCCTGAAGTCACTACGGAAGAGATCCGTCTGGTAGTCGCTAAAATTCGAGTGGAGAAACAAGCAGAATGAAAATTGCACTAGTAACCGGAGCCGGAAGCGGCATTGGCCGCGCTGTCAGCGCCGCGCTCGCGAATGCCGGATGGAACCTTGTCCTGGCTGGCCGCCGCACTGAAGAGCTCACCCGCACCGCTGAACTTACCGGCCCCAATACTCTAAGCGTCCCCACAGACGTCAGCCAACCCGATTCCGTACGCGAACTCTTCATCAAAATAAAAGATCGTTTCGGCCGCCTGGATTTCCTGTTCAACAACGCTGGGATGGGCGCGCCGCCGGTCCCGTTTGACGAAATCACAATCCAGCAGTGGAATAACGTCGTTGGCGTTAATCTCACCGGCTCGTTCCTCTGCGCGCAGGAAGCGTTCCGTATGATGAAAACTCAGCAGCCTCATGGCGGCCGCATTGTGAACAACGGCTCCATCTCCGCCCATGTCCCGCGTCCCAATTCCGCCCCCTACACGGCTACCAAACACGCCATCACCGGCCTCACCCGGTCTGTCTCCCTCGATGGCCGCGCGCACAACATTGCTTGCGGGCAAATCGATATCGGCAACGCCGCAACAGAAATGACTGAGCGCATGACGCAAGGCGTTCCCCAACCGAACGGCACCATGATGGTGGAACCTCGCATGAACGTCCAGCACGTTGCCGATACTTTGGTTCACATGGCAAACCTTCCGCTGGATGCCAACGTTCAGTTTGTCACCTTGATGGCCACTGGCATGCCGTTTATTGGCCGCGGCTAAGCGCGTTCAAAGCTTTCGCTGCCCACCCAGATTGAGGCCCGCAGTCACCGCGCCGTAGTGTCGTGCTCGATAGGCGTTACCCCCCCATTCAGGAAAACATGTGACTGCAACTGCGACGATACGTCGTCACGGTTAGCGTCCTGTTGCTGCTTGCTTTCGCCCTGCGCGCTTTCCTTTAGCCGGTTCAGAAGATCTTGCGTTTTAAAACTCGTGAACCGTCCGCTCGTTGAGTGAAAATCGCCGGTCATCTGTAATCGCTCCCCGCCGTGACATCCACCACGGCCCGAAACACCTCGGTGTGCGTTGAACCGTGCACCCGGAAATCCGGCACAATCGCATCTCTTTCCATCTCTTCCCTATCCAGCGTGCCGGAGAATTTTCCTTACGATTGCAGCGTGCCGGAAACACCAGGAATATCGCTGAACTTTGCATTCTGAAACGAGAACGTGGCTCGCACCGGGGTCCGCGCCGGCTCATTCGAATCCCAAGGCCCAAAGCTGACCTTTGCATGGATCTCCCCTCTCGATCGTAATGATCGGTTGCGGCTCTCCCTCGCGGGTCTGCGTCAGCCGGATATCACACGCAATTAATCCAGGGGGAAAATAAGTTTTCTGAAACGTACCTATCTTGCCTGCCCGTCCAGTTCGCGATTCCAGTAGCCGCTGAATCTTTTGCTGAGTGAACGGCCACCTCCACGCAAAAAATCCACCTGCTCCCATGGCAGCACCAATCTTAGCCAGTTCAACACACTCCAGCGAACGGTTTTCACATACCAGCAGAACGCACTTTCCATGCGGCAGGCCTGCTGACCTGCCAAGCGGCATGAAACTGTACTGCGGATTACAAACGGAAAACAGATCCCGATTATCTTGAGTCCCCTCGTCTCGTGCCAAAATAGGCACATCGAAGTGAATTCAAAGAGCACTCAGCAGCAGCTTTCCAATGCCTCATTGTTCGCCCGGTTATCTCGCAGGCTGCGCAATCCGCTCAACCTGAATACCCCTGAAAACCAGTTCCGTACTTTGGCTGATGCTATCCCGCACCTTTGTTGGGCAGCGGATCGCGATGGCTGGATCTTCTGGTATAACCAGCGCTGGTACGAATACACTGGCACTACGCCGCGCGAAATGGAAGGCTGGGGCTGGCAGTCCGTCCATAGCCCGGAAACTCTGCCCGCCGTGTTGGAAAAGTGGCAGGCCTCCATCGCAACAGGTACGCCATTTGAAATGGTTTTTCCGCTGCTCGGCGCAGACGGCATCTTTCGCCCGTTTCTCACCCGCGTCGTCCCCGTTCACGACCGGAAGGGAAAGCTGAGCCGATGGTTTGGAACCAATACCGATATAGGGGAGCAGAGAAAAACGGAGCAGGCGCTCCGCGAGAGTGAAGAGCGTTTTCGCTTGGCCCAGCAGGTAGCCCGCGTCGGCACCTTCGATTGGGACATTGAAACCGGCGTGAACCGTTGGACGCGCGAACTGGAAGCCATGTACGGCTTGGTGCCAGGGAGTTTCGAATCCACTGAGGCGGCTTGGGAAAAGCTGGTGCATGCGGACGACCGCGCCCAGGTTCAACAGAAAGTGCGGCTTTCCATGGAAACGGGAACCTTCGAAGGCGAGTGGCGGGTGCTTTGGCCTGACAATTCTCTCCACTGGTTCCATGGACGCGCTTCCGTTTTCAAAAATGGTGCCGGGAAGCCCGCACGGATGGTGGGCGTGCATATTGACGTCACAGAAAGCAAATTAGCGGAACAGGCTTTGCAGGATAGCGAGGTGCGCTATCAGACCTTAACCGAAGCACTGCCCGCTATCGTCTACACCACCACCGCCGAAGGCGTAACGGATTACATCAACTGTCGGTGGCGCGAATATACCGGACTCGGCTTTGAGGAAAGCCGCAATGCCGGTTTTGAAGCGCCCATCCATCCCGATGACCGCGAACAGGTTGCCAGCCGATGGGCTCACGCC
>JAYTGM010000523.1:0-3317 GCA_043733425.1 Terriglobia bacterium | reverse complement strand
AAATGTTGCGGCAAGTGGTGCTCTTGGCAATACAGAATTCCCGCGGCTCGCGGAAAACTTCTTCGTGAGTCACAGTCCAGGCAATCGATGCAATCGGGATCGATAAAATCAGCAAATAGATTAATTGCCGCCCCAGTTCAACAACGCTAGTGGTCATTTACTATAGTGCGCACGGCAATCGAAGCACCAATGAGAACGGGGCTAGCCCGCTTCCCCGTCCGCTACTAAAATTTCCGCCAGGTTGATAAATCTGCCTACTTATCTAATATCTGATCTGCCTTGGCGTCGATCTTCTTTTTGTCGGAAGCGCTCAACTTGCCTTGGTGTTCCATCTGCGAGGAGCGGGCTTTCGCGTTTCGTGCGTGGCTGGCATCGGGCATGGGATATTTGCGCTGTTCCGGAAGCCCGAAATCTTTGTTCGGTTCCGCATTCTTTTTCGATGCTGTAAGTTTCGCCATAACAAGTTTCCTGCCGCAGCAAGTTGCACGTAGGGTTCCCCTGGGGCGGTATTGACAGATACGCTGATGGTACTACTTGCCTGTCTTAACGAGACAAATAAAAAAATTCGGTGGCCGCTGCCGTATGAAACCCGCCGGAGTTAGGCGAACGATGGTTTTTTTGAAGGAACTGCTTCATTGTTGCCAACTGTCAGAGCGGTTCCGCCAGAGCACCGGATCGGCCATGTCGAGCATATGAAATGTGGTGTGTTGATCCTCTGCTATTCCCGCCAGCTTTTTTGAAAACGCTGATGCGCTCGTTTAATTCCCTCGTGAAGATAAGCGCAAACTCGATCCCAATCGGGACGCCCGAATTCTAGGAGGCCAACTTTAGGAGAAGTATTCTTTGGATTTCTTCAGGCAATCTTCCCTCTCAGCTGGGTTCAGCGTTTTTAGCCGGGCCCGTCCCGCGTTGAAGACGGCCCGGGAGGAGAACCCAAGCCGAACCAGATTGTCGCGGTCTTGCCGAGGGAGGATCAGGTAGTGCTTCCGGCAATCGAAGCTTCGGCAAAGCGACGGACGGCGGCTATAGATCGTGCATCCCGAGGGGCCCAGGTAGACGCATGCGCCGCTTGGCGTCGTAGCGAGCGAGTATGCAGGGTTTGCAGCTTCATCCACGGTGGTTTGGAAGCGGTACGATTCAATGTCGTCGCCCCGCGCCGGACTGAGAGGCAGATTTTGATTGGTGCCGCAGCACGCTGTACAACTCCCGCACGGTACCCCGGTCAGATTAGTGGGCGACACGTTTCATTGTAGGCGGCTCTGCTACTTCGGGCTCACCTGCCCGGCGGCCGGCCAATCCGTCTTGCCGATCCGCTGCAGATTCATTTCGAAGAAGCGGACGGGCTCTTTGCCTGGAATGATTTGGTCGCCGACTTCGTGCCACGTGCCTTCCTTCACGGTAGCGGTGTAGCAGATGGTCATGGGACCAGCGGGGATTTCCCATACGTAACCGTCAGTTATTAATTTGAGGGGGAAATCACCGGCATCCCCATTGCGTATGCGTGCAGCGTATAACTCTTCGTCGCGGGGCTGTAAGAGATGGTTCCAAAAGCATTGAAACTAACTTTGCCATCGGGTTCATAACCACGGCCTTCCATGACTTTCACGGAGCCATCAAGGAACGGGCCGATGCGTTCCGTTTGCGTGATTTGATGCTTTTGGCCGGAATCGAGGATAGTCCAGGCGGACCCTCGCCCGACGCCATCCATGTATGCTAACGGGGACATCGCTTCCTGCTGCATGGCGATCAACTTTGCGGGATTGGGCCGCTCCTGGGCAAGTACGGGTGCGCTCGCCAAGAGCAAGTAGGTAAGTACTATGGATGGTTTCATTCTGTCTCGCGTCCTCTCAATCTTCAACACCGTCCTGTATGTTGAGTTTTCAGCAAGAACCGCTTTGGATTCGGACGAATAGGAGAAAAGGTAGTCCGAGGGGGAGAAATAAGGGAACTGACCGGGATGCGCTTGATATGATTGCAGCCGACTCAATCATGCCTATGAAACTTTCCTGCTATGTGTTGTTGCCGCTTGCGTTGTCGCTACCGCTCGGGGCACTGCAGGCCGCTGACCGCGTGAAGACCGCCAATGGATCGCTTGAGGGTACCGGACCGCAGGCCTCAGGCGTTCGTGAGTTCAAGGGCATTCCTTTTGCCGAGCCGCCTGTTGGCGACCTGCGGTGGGCTCCGCCGCAACCGGCCAAGAACTGGGGCGGCGTGCGGCAAGCGAATCAGTTCGGCCCGCGTTGCATGCAGCAGGCGCTGTTTGGAGATATGGGGTTCCGTTCGAATGGCATGAGCGAAGATTGTCTCTATCTGAACGTGTGGACGCCTGCAAAAGCGCCTCAGGAAAAACTTCCCGTGATGGTGTATTTCTTCGGGGGCGGATTTCAGGCGGGTGATGGTTCAGAGCCGCGCTATGACGGCGAAAGTATGGCTGGCAAGGGCATTGTGGCTGTCACGGTAAATTACCGGCTGGGGATATTTGGATTTCTTGCGCACCCGGATCTTACAAAGATTTCGCCTCACCACGCGTCAGGGAATTATGCACTTCTGGATCAGAACGCCGCGCTTGTGTGGGTGAAGAAAAACATTGCCGCTTTCGGAGGCGACCCGGCCCGCGTGACCATAGCGGGAGAATCGGCAGGCAGCATCGCGGTAAGTGCGCAGATGGCTTCACCGTTATCGAAGGATCTGATCGCAGGCGCAATTGGAGAGAGCGGATCGCTGCTTGCCACGCTCGCGCCGGTTCCCTTGGCCAAAGCTGAAGAAAGCGGTGTGAAGTTCGCAGCCGCGGCAGGCACCACGAATATTGCCGCGCTGCGGGCCATGACTACCGCACAGATTTTCGAAGCAGCGGCAAAGCCCGGAACACCACGTTTCGGAATCGCGATTGACGGATACTTTCTGGTAGAACCGCCGCTGGCCACCTTTCAGGCGGGCAAGCAGGCTCATGTGCCGTTGCTCGCGGGGTGGAACTCAGAGGAACAGAATGGCCGTTCGGTGTTGGGCCGTGACACAGAGGCCACTCCAGAGAATCTGGCAGCGGCCGTGAATCGCCTGTATAGCGATCATGGGGCTGAAGTGCTGAAAGAGTACGCGTCCACAGACAATGAGACGACCGGCCAAGCAGCGACGGATTTGGCGGGCGACCGCTTCATCGGTTATGGCACCTGGAAGTGGATCGATTTAGCCGCCAAGACAGGCGGCAAACCTGTGTACCGTTACTACTACGCGCGCCCAAGGCCAGCCATGACCGCTCAGATGGGGAATGCGACCGCCGGACTTGCGGGAGGCGTTGTGAGGGGCGATGCAGCAGCGGG
>JAYTGM010000522.1:0-3334 GCA_043733425.1 Terriglobia bacterium | reverse complement strand
GCCGTGAACTTTGCGGTGGAACTCATGTCAAACGGTCAGGTGATATCGGCCTGTTTAAGATCACCAGTGAAGGAAGCATCTCCGCGGGTGTACGCCGCATCGAAGCAATTACGGGAACTGAAGCCGTCCGCCAGTATCAGCAGACTGCTGACGCCATGAGCCGTGTGGCGCAACTGGTTCGTGCAAACGATGGAGAACTGGTGGAGCAGGTGGAACGCATAATCGGCCAGGCGCGGCAGCAGGAACGCCAGATCGATCAGCTCAAAACGCGTCTGGCGCACGCTGCCAGTGCTGGCCTTGAAGCGCAGGCGCGCACCGTCAACGGCGTTCGCATCCTCTCCGCGCGAGTGGATGGCATGGACCGGCAACAAATGCGCACGCTGGCGGATTCGCTTCGCAACAAGTGGAAATCGGCCGTAATCGTTTTAGCGGGCGCTGACGATGGTGCTGTCTCGGTTGTCAGCGCCGTTACTAAAGATCTTGTCGGCAAGGTGCAAGCCGGTAAGCTGGCTAGTGCCGTATCCATTGCAACGGGCGGAAAGGGCGGCGGCCGTCCCGATATGGCGGAAGGCGGCGGTAAAGACGCTTCAGCACTGGACGCCGCACTCGAGCAGATTTACACCAGCGTGGAAACCGCGGTTTAGGGAATGGCCGATTTCGATGCTCTAGTGGTGGGTGCGGGGCCGACGGGCCTGGCCTGCGCAATTGAGCTCGGCAAACGTGACATGCGCGCGGTAGTGCTGGATAAAGGCTGCCTGACGAATTCGCTCTATAACTACCCGACCAATCTCACGTTTTTTACCACTCCGGAGTTGCTTGAAATCGGAGACATTCCCATGACGAGCTTGAACGATAAGCCGAATAAGATTGAAGCGCTGAAATATTACCGTCGTGTGGCACAACATTACAACCTGGATATCCGCCAACAGCAGAAGGTGGTGCGCGTCGCGGGTGAAGATGGTGCTTTCTGCATAGACACCGCGAGCGACGAAACTTACACGGCACGCAAAGTGATTCTGGCAACGGGCTATTACGATGTGCCGAATCGCCTGAATGTGCCGGGAGAAAATCTGCCTAAGGTTCATCATTACTACCGTGACGCGCACCCCTTTTTCGATCACGATGTACTGGTAATTGGCGCGAAGAACTCCGCTGCCATCGCGGCTCTCGAGTTACTGTGGACAGGTGCCCGCGTTACATTAGTGCATCGCGGCGAAGCTATCTCGCCTTCCGTCAAATATTGGATTAAGCCCAACATAGAGAACAGAATTAAGAGCGGCGAAGTAACGGGCTATTTTTCAACTTACGTCACGAAAATAGATCCAACGGAAGTTCACCTGATGACGCCGAATGGCCCGTTGAGCATTGTCAATCAAGCCGTTTTCGCTTTAATAGGGTATCGGCCCGATGAGAAGCTTCTTTCCTCAGTGGGAATTCAAATCGACTCCGTAACAGGGCGGCCAAACTTAAATGAGGCGACTTTAGAAAGTGAACGCCCGGGCGTTTACCTGGCCGGCGTTATCGTCGCTGGCATGCATACCAGCGAGATCTTTATTGAAAACGGGCGCTTTCACGGTAAACTGATCGCGGCTGCTGTTGCAGGCTGACGCAACCTCAAATTAAGATCCCTTTATCCACCCTAGTTGGCATGACAATTGCCATCTCATACACCGTACATTCCCCGCGGAATCGAATGAAGCGGGAAAGAAAAAGGGGTACGGGCTTACACATGATCACTTCATTTTTGAACGCTTTTTTTGGATGTTCGCATCGCAGGACATCTTTTCCTCTTACACCTGCACGGCGCGGCGGCACTGCATCGGCGCTTCAGGAAGACCGCGGGAAGACGTACGTGACCTGTCTTGATTGCGGTAAGGAATTTGATTACAACTGGGACGAAATGCATGTAGGATCCACCAAATCAGGCCTGCACACCGTGATCGCTCCGGCTACATTTACTCCCCACCATTCAGTTCGATAACTGAACTAGCACGTTTGTCTTTGCGTATCCTGTAATGAGCTGTTCAAAGGATACTTATGCATTGCACAAACTGCGGTTCCATTCTGGATACTAACGCCAGGTTTTGTCCGGCGTGTGGGAATGCGGTAAGCGGTGGAAACACTTCGTCTCAGCCAAACTCGGTGGAGCCCGTTCGTTTGGTGCGTCCGCGCAGTCAAAGAAAAATCGCGGGCGTTTGCGCGGGAATCGCTCGATATCTGAATTGGGATGTAACCTTGGTACGTGTGCTCTGGATTTTGCTCGTTTTCGGGGCGGGGACCGGAGTGATCGCCTATATCATTGGCTGGATTGCAATTCCGCTCGGTGATTAAACTGAAACCTTTAGTCTAATTCACTCATCTTTTATGGTGAGACCATCATCATGAGTGAACTTCTGCAGTCCCTTCCCGTACTTCCGATCAAAAACACAGTCCTGTTTCCCAATCTGCTGATGCCGCTTTCCGTGGGCCGTACACTCTCTGTTGCGGCGATCCAAGCGGCTCTGAAGACAGAGGAAAAAGAAGTTATCGTTGTCACTCAGCGCGATACTTCCGTCGAACTGCCTTTGCAGGATGATCTGTATACGGTTGGAACCCGCGCCGTGATCAAGCGTTCCGTTCACCAGCCGGAAGGCAAGTTCGAACTCATTGTTCTGGGGACAGAGCGCGTCGCCATTGTAAAAATTGAAGAAGCCGAATACCTGACTGCGGAGTTTCGGCCTCTACCGCTGGCGGCTGCGGAAGATTCCACTGAAACGGAAGCTCTTCATCGCGAACTGATGGATTTAGGCCGCAAGGTTCTGGCGCATGCAAATGTAGAAGCGCCCAGCGAACTGGCAAGGCTTCTGGCGCGGTCGGATAACCCCGTGCAGATGGTTTACCTGCTCGCCTCAATCCTCAGCATGGATGCAGTGGAAGAGCAGAAGCTTCTGGAAGCTGAAACGCCTGTGCACACACTGCGCTTGATGCACTCGCACCTCACGCATGAGTTACAGGTGCTGGAACTGCGCAGCAAGATCGCCAGCGAAGCCCAAAGCGAAATCGGCAAGGAGCAGCGTGAGTATGTTCTGCGCCAGCAGTTACGGGCGATCCAACAGGAACTAGGTGGCGGCAATCCGCAGGAGAGCGAAGTTGAGCTCTTAAAAGAGCGTTTGCTGAAAGCGGAGTTGCCTGAAGAAGTGCGCAAAGAAGCAAACCGCGAGTTAAGCAAGCTAGAGCGGCTTTCGCCGCAAGCGCCGGATTATCATGTGACCCGCACCTGGCTCGATACCGTGCTGGAGCTTCCATGGAACAATGCCAGTCCGGACATCCTGGATGTACCGGTTGCCCGCCAAGT
>JAYTGM010000521.1:0-9077 GCA_043733425.1 Terriglobia bacterium | reverse complement strand
CTGGTGCATCAGGCCATGGTGAACCAGATCGCGAGCCCAATAAATAAGGCTATGGCCCATCACATCGGCAGTCATTTCAATCTGGCGTTGGGTTGCGGCTTCCGGCCCTACCATGAGCTTCAAAGATCCGAACGCCAGGGAATGGAAGAGCACTTGAACATTTTTGCCGGAGAGCGCCGCGATAACGGTTGCCCGCTGGTCCGCGTCCGCGGCATTTCCATTGAATACGAGCGTTTCGCGGCCGAGCGCTTGAATGTCGTCGATCACCTGTTGGGCAAGCGGTAGAGTTTCGCGGCGATCCAGGTGGACGCCGGCGATGTTGTACCCCGCTTTCGCCAGCTCTCGCGCGGTAGCGGCGCCGAATCCGCTGCTAACACCGAGAACAAGCGCCCAATTGTTACTTTGCATCGGCTACCAGACGCACGTGTGCGCCTTCCGCCAAATCGTCCGTGGGATTTAAGACGGCGCGTTCACCCGCTTGCACGCCGGAAACGACTTCCATGGTCGCCCCATAATCCCGCCCCGGCACTACACTGGCGAAATGAACCCGCCCGGCGGCGGTCACAATCGCAATATGCGGACCATCAGAGCGGAAAACGAATACCGAGGCGGGAGCAACAACCGCGGACGAAGTGCGCGCGAGTGAGAACTTGACCGAGGCGAACATGCCGGGGCGCAATTCGTGTTGGCCGTTCGGGATGTGGATTTCGGTTAGAAGTGTTCGGGAACTGGGATCGAGCGCTTCCGCGGTGCGCACGATGGTGCCCGGGAATTCGCGCCCACGGAATTCGCTAACGCGAATGGCGGCTTTCTCGCCCGGGTGAATGGCGACGGAACTGGATTGTGGGACGTTGACGAAGATGCGGAGCTGATCGGTTTTCGCAATGCGAAACAGCTCGCGGGTAGTGGCGTTGCTACCGGCGGTAATGAGCGCGCCGGGATCGACATTGCGGGCCGTGATGATGCCATCGAAAGGAGCAAGTACCCGCTGGTACGATTGCATTTCCTCCAGGCGCCGCACGTTCGCCTGCTGCGCCACGATATCGCTTTCGGCTGCCGTGACATTGGAGCGGAGCGCTTCCACCTCAGATGTTGAGGCATCGTAGGAGCTTTGCTTTTCATCGGAATCCTGTTTGGAGACCACGCCTTCGGCTACCAGTTTCTTCCAGCGCTCGAGCGTGACCTGTGCGAGTAACATGCGGGATTGGGATTGCTTCAGCGAAGCGCGGGTCTGGGCAGCGGCGGCAACAGCATGTGCCTGCGCGGCGCGCGCCTGGGCTAGCTGCTGCTGCACTTCCGGAGCTTCTATTTCCGCCAGCAGCATGCCGGTGCGGACATGGTCGCCGATATCCACTTTGCGCGATTTCAGGTAGCCATCGGTACGCGCATAAATGGGCGCTTCCTGAATGGCCTGCATGCTGCCGGGGAACGTGAGCTCGCTGGTGGGGCCCGCGGTTTTGAGAACAACCGTATTCACGGCGGGCTCACCGGTGTCTAATTCTTTTGCATCGCTGGCAAGTGCGGCGCGATGTTGCAGGCGGGGCAGCACGCCCGTAAGGATCAGCGCCAGCAAGCTGCCGAGCAGCACCAGCGCGAGGATCGCGGTATGGAAGCGGCGGGGTTTACTGACGGTGACGGACGTGGAACTCACGGAATGGCTTCCTCCTCATAAGGAGCGCTGCGCCGCAACGTGGCGTAAATCACAGGCACTAGAAATAGCGTAGCGAATGTTGCAAAGATTAGGCCACCAATCACCGCGCGGCCCAGAGGAGAATTCTGTTCACCGCCTTTGCCCATGCCGATGGCCATCGGCAGCATGCCGATAATCATGGCGAACGCGGTCATCAGCACGGGCCGCAAACGGGTATAACCGGCTTCAAGCGCCGCCCCGGTTGAGTTATGCATGGCGCGCTGCTCATTGGCAAAAGTCACAATCAGAATGCTGTTGGCTGTTGCGACGCCCACGCTCATAATTGCGCCCATCAGCGAAGGCACGCTGAGAGTGGTTTGCGTGGCGAAGAGCATGAACACAATGCCAGAGAGCGCGCCAGGCAGCGCCATCATGATGATCAGCGGATCCAGCCAGGATTGAAAGTTAACCACCATGAGCAGGTAAACCAGCAGAATGGCAAAGAGCAAACCCCACGCGAGGCCGAGGAACGAAGATTTCATGCTCTCTACCTGGCCCCGCAGCACGAGCGAGGTGCCGCGCGGCAGTTTCAGTTTCGCAAGCGCACGCTCGATATCGTCGGAGACTCCACCCAGATCGCGGCCTTCCACGCCAGCGAAGACATCGAAGACGGGCTGCACATCGCGATGGTTGATGACACCAGGCGAGCGCATGCGCTGAACGGTGGAGACATTGGTGAGCATTTGCGGGTCAGTTTGCGAGGGCGAGTTCAGCGTAGTGGCTTGCAGGTCTTCAATAGTGTTGAATTTGTATTCCGGCGTCTGCACGGCTATCGCATAGTTCACACCATTTTTGGGATTGAGCCAGAAGTTAGGAGCAGTCTGGTTGCTGCTGCTGAGTGAAATCAGCATGTTTTGAGCAACTTCGCGTTCACTCATGCCGAGCAGGACGCCGCGCGTGCGATCCATGTTGACGCGTATTTCCGGCAGGTCGACGATCTGGTGAACATGGACGTCCACCGCACCGGGGATGCGCGCGACTTCGCTGCGGATCTCTTGCGTGAGTTTAAAATTCTGGTCCAGGCTGCGGCCTACAATCTGGATATCGATTGGGGCGGGGAGGCCGAAGTTTAGAATCTGGCTGACGATGTCGGCCGGCTGGAAGAAGCAGGTTAACTGGGGAAACTGTTCATGCAGAGCTTTGCGGAGAGCGGAGACGTATTGGCCCGTGGGCGCGTGTTCCGGGGTGAGCGCGACCAGGATTTCGCCATCGCCCGGGCCGATCATAGCGGCATCGATAAGGGCGAGATTGGTGCCGCTGGAGGGCAGGCCGATGTTATCGAGCACCATGTGCAGTTCGTTCTTCGGGATGGTGCGGCGGATCAGGGCGTCCACCTGGCCGAAGATGCGCTCTGTTTCCTCCAGCCGGGTTCCGGCGGGGGCGCGGACGTGGAGGCGGAATTCACCGGCGTCTACGGTGGGGAAGAAATCCTCCCCTAAGAAGGGCATCAGCCCGACGGAAACAAGCGAGAAAAAAGCGAAGATGCAAACCGTAATCACGCGGTGTTTCAGCGCGGCTTCCAGCATGTCGCGATAACCTTCGCGGAAGCGCGCGAAGCCGCGTTCGAAGGCGGCGTGGAAACGGCCGAAGAAGCTGCGGCTGGGATTTGCTTCGTGGCCCGGCAGGTGAAGGTGTACTTCGGCGGCCAGCAGGTATTTCGCCATGGTGGGCACCAGAGTGCGCGAAAGCAGATAAGAGGCGAGCATAGCGAAAACAACGGCCATGGCCAGCGGAGTGAACAATGATTTTGCCGCGCCGCTCAGGAAGACGACCGGGACAAACACGATGCAAATGGCGAGCGTGGAAACAAAAGCGGGAACGGCAATCTGCTGGGCACCATCGAGGATGGCTTCAAGAACCGGCTTGCGCTGTGCCATGTTGCGGTGAATGTTTTCAATTTCGACAGTGGCATCGTCGACCAGGATGCCGACCGCGAGAGCAAGGCCGCCCAGCGTCATCACGTTCAGCGTTTCGCCCATGAGCCGCATCACCATGATGGACACCAGAATGGATAGCGGAATAGAGATGGCGACAATAATTGTTGAGCGCCAACTGCCCAGGAACAGCAGAATCATGAGGGCGGTGAGGAAGGCGGCGATGGTGGCTTCACGCACCACCCCGTCGATCGCCGCGCGAACGAAGATGGATTGATCGAACAGCAATTGAACCTTCAATTCCTGAGGCAAGGTGGTCAGGATCTTCGGGAGCTGTTTCTTTACGCGCGCCACTACATCGAGCGTGGATGCGTTTCCATTGCGCAACACGGTCATCAAAGCGGAACGCGCGCCGTTATTGCGGACGATGTTGCTCTGGACCGCGAACCCATCGCGCACCTGCGCCACGTCGCGGATGTAAATGGGAGTGCCTTTGATCAACCGGATGGGCAGGTTGTTGAGATCTTCCAACACTTCCGGGCTGGAATTCATGCGGACGTGATATTCGCGCTCTCCAAACTTGACGCTGCCGCCGGGAAGGATCACGTTCCCGGAGTTGATGGCGTTGCTGACATCGGAGGCGGTGATTCCTTTTGAAAACATCTGCTCCGGCTCCAGATCGACCATGATCTGGCGGGGCTTGCCGCCGAACGGCGTGGTGACAGAGGCGCCCTGCACCGTCGCAAGCTGTGTCCGCAGGAAGTTGAGTCCCAGATCGTAAAGGTCAGATTCAGAGAAGCCCTTGCCGCTCAGGCTGGCTTGGAGAATGGGGACATTCGAAACGTTGTACTGAAGAATATTGGGCGGAATGATGCCGGGCGGCAGAATACGCGTAATACTTTGCGAAATTGCAGTGACCTGCGCAACGGCACCTTCCACCTTCGCGCCGGGATGAAAGAAGACCTTGATGATGGCAACGCCGTTGAGTGTCTGCGATTCAATGTGCTCGATATCGTTAACGGTTGTGGTCATGGCCCGCTCATGCACGGTGACGATGCGGCGCTCCATTTCCTCTGGGGCAAGGCCGTTATACTGCCAGATCACGCTGACGACGGGAATATCGATATAAGGGAAAATATCGACGGGCATGCGCAGAATTGTGACGACGCCTAGAACCAGAACCAACAGAGCCGCGACTACGAAAGTGTAGGGCCGCCGGAGCGCGAGTTTTACAATCCACATAGAACGTTGAAGGGCTGAAGAAAATAGAAACTCCAAGTTTAGCGTGACAGTGAAGTTTGAGACTGTTCAAAAAGCATTTCTAGAAAGGATTGTTTTGTGCGTTATCCTGAGTGGTTCAGGGAGTATGGGTTGAGGAGCGAGGGCCGGCGGTGTTGAAATTTTGCGTCCTGGCAAGCGGAAGTTCGGGCAACTGCGCGTTGGTGGCGACGGAGCGCACGCGCATTCTGGTAGATGCGGGTCTGAGCGTCCGCGAACTGACGCGGCGGTTGGCTGAGATTGGCGAATCGCTGGAAACACTGGATGCGGTGGTGATCACGCATGAGCACTCGGACCATGTTTCAGGGCTGTGCCGTCTGCTGCGCGCGCGCAAGCGCACCAAGCGCCCGCTTCCGGCTTACCTGACGCGCTTGACGGCTCCGGTGATCGATTGGGAAGAGTGCGAGCCGGTGCTGGAGACGTTTCAGGCCGGTGCGAGTTTCCGCGTAGGCGACATTGAAGTGGATAGCTTTACCATTCCTCACGATGCGCGCGATCCTGTCGGATTTTGTTTTCGCGCGGAGGGTGTCAAGATCGCCATCGCGACGGACCTGGGGTACATTCCGGATTCGATCAAATTCCATTTACGCGGCGTGCATATGCTGCTGCTCGAATCGAATCACGATCTGGAAATGCTGAAAGTGGGACCGTATCCGTGGAGCGTAAAACAGCGGGTAATGGGTCGGAACGGGCATCTTTCGAATGCGGTGGTTTGCGAATATCTGGCGGCAGAGTTTGCCTCTTCCGTGCAAGCGCTGATTTTGGGCCATCTGAGCGATCAGAATAACCATCCGGAACTGGTGCGCATGGGGGCTGCGGAAGCATTGGAACGGCGCGGCATGGCTGCTACGCGCCTGGTGATTGCCGAACAAATGCGCCAGACTGAGGTGTTCCAATTCTGACTGAGGGCAATTTCTTTTGATCGCAAGGTATACGCGCCCGGAGATGGGGCGCATCTGGGAAGAGCAGAAGAAATACGAAAAGTGGCTGGAGGTGGAGCTTGCCGCCACCGAATCGCTTGCTGAGTTGGGGTTGGTGCCCGAGGACGCGGCACGCGCTTTGCACGCGCATGCCGGTTTTTCTGTTGAGCGGATTACCGCGATTGAAGCCCAGGTCAAGCATGATGTGATTGCTTTCACCACTTCCGTGGCGGAGACCATGGCGGCGGCGAACGCAGCGGAATCGTCACGCTGGCTGCATTATGGCCTGACATCGACCGATGTAGTGGATACGGCGCAGGCTCTGCAGATTCGTGAAGCGTCGGAGATTCTAGAGCAGGGTCTAAATTCGCTGCGGGAGGTGCTGAGGCGGCGTGCGTTTGAGTTTCAGCACACGGTTCAGATCGGGCGGACGCATGGCGTGCATGCCGAGCCCATCACCTTCGGCTTAAAACTGGCGATCTGGTATGAGGAAGCGGGCCGCAATCTGTTACGGCTGCGCGCGGCGGCGGAAGATTTGCGCATGGGAAAGGTATCGGGTGCGGTGGGTACGTTCGCCCACATCGGGCCTGAGGTGGAAGAGCTTATTTGCCGGAAGCTGGATTTGAAACCTGCTCCCGTGGCCTCACAGGTTATTCAGCGCGATCGCCATGCGCAGTATCTGGCAGTGCTAGCGGTAATTACGGCGAGTCTGGAAAAAATCGCGCTTGAGATCCGGCATTTGCAGCGGACAGAAGTGCGGGAGGCTGAAGAGTTTTTTTCAAAGCGGCAAAAAGGTTCTTCGGCCATGCCTCACAAGCGCAATCCGATAACCTGCGAACAGATTTGCGGGTTGGCGCGGGTGGTGCGCGCGAACGCACAAGCTGGTTTCGAAGATGTCGCCCTGTGGCATGAACGCGATATCTCCCACTCTTCCACGGAGCGCATCGTCTTTCCGGATTCCACAATCCTGACCGATTACCTGCTGGCAAAAACGACGCGGCTGATCGATACGTTGATGGTGTATCCAGAGCGCATGATGCGCAACCTGGAACTGACCAAAGGCCTGGTATTCTCCGGGCAGTTGCTGCTTGATCTGGTGGCGGCGGGCATGTTGCGGGAAGCGGCGTATTCCGCGGTTCAGCGCCATGCGATGGAAGCATTCGAAACGGAAACAGAGTTTCGGCCGCGCATCGAAGCCGACGTGGAAATCTGCCGCTATCTCAGCAAGGAACAGATCGATCAGGCATTTTCGCTAGAGCGGCAATTGCGGCATGTGAGCGCAATTTTCGATCGCGTCTTCGATAACAAGACAGGCAACAAGACAAACTAGAGGGAGGCAAGCACTTCTTCCAGTTTTTCTAAAGCCCCTTTGAAAAAGTGGTCTTCGGCTGGAATGTAGATAAGGCGCTTCGGGTCCGCGAAATTTTCATAAAGCAGGTTGAGAGCTTCGCTCGGGCCAAACTCATCTTCCGTGCTCTGTACGAATATTTTCGGAATGGCGCAGGTGGAGAGATAGGTGTTATCTTCCCGCCATGTAGGGAAGCCGACCGCAATCAGACGCGCGGCACCTTCCAGCGCACAGCCCAGCCGCAAAATAATTCTTGAGCCGAATGAAAAGCCGGCAAGCGAGAAAGGAAGCGTGGGGTAGCGGGTACGCAGCCATGAGAGAGCGGCGCGCGCATCTTCCAGTTCACCCACGGCTTCATCGTAGACGCCTTCGCTGTGGCCTACACCGCGAAAATTGAAGCGCAGTACAACAGCACCTGATCGGCGCAGGCCGCGAGCCAGGCGATAAACAACTTTGTTGTGCATGGTACCGCCATGTGCGGGGTGTGGGTGGCACACCAGTATCGCTTCACGGGGTTCGCCTGATTCCGGCTCTTCGAGCAGTGCTTCGAGCGAGCCAGCGGGCCCGGCAAGCGTATGAGCTTCGATGCGCCTTGCCACTCTGAAGTTAGTTGGTGCGGAAGTTAATAAACTGCAGATCGATCCCGAAATCTTTTGAGCGAAGGAAGGCGATAGCCTGCTGCAGCGTATCGCGATCTTTGCCACTCACGCGGATGAGATCGCCATTGATGGCCGCCTGAATTTTCAGCTTGCTTTCTTTCAAGCCCTTCACAATCTCGCGGGCTTTTTCGGAAGGAACTCCGGATTGCAGAGTGACTTCCTGTTTCACGGAAGAACCTGTGGAGGGAATGAGCGGGCCATAGGTGAGCCCTTTGAGTGAAACTTTGCGCTTGACCAGCTTGCCTTCCAGAATTTCAATCACGGCTTTCAGCTTGTAATCGTCAGCGCTTGCCAGCACCAGTTTTTTGTCTTTTTCATTCAGCTCGATAGAAGATTTGGAGTCCTTCAGATCGTAGCGGGTAATCAGCTCTTTCTGGGCCTGTTGGACGGCGTTGAGCACTTCCGGCATCTCGAGCTCGGAAACGACGTCGAAACTATTATCGGGCATATGGTTTCAGGTTAAGCGAAAGCAGAACCTTTTCGGTAATTTGTTCTGTCAGCGCGGGCAGAATCTGATCGAGAGCCAGCACGACAGCGGCACGCACCTGTTCCGGGTCAAGCACGACAACGCCTCTGCCTGGCCGTGCCGTGGGAGCGACTGGGGTGGCCGAATTTGCGGGCGCGTTTTGCTTGGCGAGTGACGCTTCCTGCAACAGCAGAGTGGCTTCGAAGGGCTTCTTGAGGGTGCCATCGGCAGCGGCAGATTTCACTTGCGCGTCGTCGAACTGTTCCACCGCTCCGGCTGTTAAGATCACGCGTGCCGTGGCATGATCTGGGGCTGCTTTCACATAGCGGCAGATATCGTAGCCGGTTGCACCGGGCATGGATATGTCCGCAATGACCAGCACAGGGCGGGCGTCTTTCAACCGCAAGAGAGCGGTATCGCCGTCAGAGACCGTGACAACGTCCCAGCCTTCTTCGCGCAGAATGCGCTCGCCCATGCGTTGCGCGTGAGGGCTATCGTCAGCCAGCAGAGCGACAGGCCTGCTCATTTTTGAACGGGCGGCTTTTGTGTGGCCCCGGCAGCGGCGGCGGCCTGTTCCTGCTTCAGTTGCTTCTTGCTCTTCTTCTTCGGCTTGCCGGCAATGGCTGGCCGGTTGGTCGGGAGCGACTGCTGACTGGCGGAATCGGTTCCCGGCGCGGAAGTGCCTGGCTGTGTGGAAGCGTTCGCTGTCCCAGCAGCGGCCGTGCCCGGGTTCTGCCGCGCATCGGGCTTCGAATCGATTTCGGAAGTATTGGTTTGAACGCCAGCCGTCACATCAGAGGAAACCGCGCCGCCTGTTGCGCCTCCAAGACCGGTTGGGGCCG
>JAYTGM010000520.1:0-3341 GCA_043733425.1 Terriglobia bacterium | reverse complement strand
TCCTTCCATCCTTTCTCGCTTTAACGTGCCTGGTTCCTGAAATTCCCGCGGCGCAGGTGAAACTGCTGCGGCAACCCACATATGCAAAAGGCAAGGTGGCGTTCAGCTACCTGGGCGATATCTGGCTCTCGAAAGACGATGGCACCGGCATCCAGCGGCTTACCGATAATAAGGCGCGCGATGTCTATCCACGCTTCTCGCCGGATGGAAACTGGATCGCATTCTCATCGAATCGCGCGGGCAATTACGACGTTTTCGTAGTCGCCGCAACCGGCGGTAAACCCAAGCAGCTTACCTTTCACAGCGCGGATGACAACGTAGTTGGCTGGAATCACGATGGCTCCAAGGTGATGTTTTCCTCTGTCCGTGCCAAGGGCGTATTTCCGAATGTCGCCACGCTCTTTGAGGTCGGTGTAGATGGCGGAACGGAGCAGGCCATTGCCACCGATTGGGGGTCAAGCGCAAGCTATTCGGCGGATGGCCGGAAGATGGCCTTTACACGGCATCCGGCCGTTTGGTCCCGCAAACATTACCGCGGCAGTTACGCGGCGGATTTGTGGATAAAGGACATTAACGCCAACACGTTCAGCAAGCTGGGTGATGCCGATTTCAAAGGTAACTACCTGTGGCCCATGTACGGCGCGGGCAGCGAAATTTATTTCGTGAGCGACCGCATGGCGAATGAAAAGAACGTGAAGTTCGCCGGTCCGGAGGTGATGAAGAGCGTCAACAACATCTGGAAAATTTCTGAGAAAGGCGGCCCGGCCGTTCAGGTCACCCACCATACGGATGGCAACCTGTTCTTCCCCAGCATTTCGAATGACCGCAAGACAATTGTTTACGAAGATAACTTCGGCCTCTGGAAGCTTGACCTGGCAAGCGGCAAGAGCACTGAGATTGCTATTGACGTTCAGTCAGACCCGAAAGAGAACGATACGGAACTGGTCACGGTAGCGAATGAAGCGGAAGGCTTTCACCTTTCCCCCTCGAATCGCAGAGCTGCGGTGATTGTTCATGGCGAGTTATTTACGGTAGCGGTGGATCGCGGCGAACCGCAGCGCGTCACCGAAACTCCGTGGCGCGAGCAGGATGTTCGGTGGTCGCCGAATGGAAAATGGCTGGCGTTTGTTTCTGATCGCACCGGACGGCAGGAGATTTGGATTTCTGACGAGTTGGGTAAAGATCAGAAGAAGCTTACAGACGCGGATTGCGATAAGCTGGCGCTAGTCTGGTCTCCGGATTCAAAGTCGCTGTTGTGGTCCGGATCGGACCATAAACTTCGCAGGAGCGATATCGAAGGCGGCAAAACGGAAATGATGGCAACAAGCGATATCGCCAACATCACCGGGCCGCAGTTTTCGCCAGACGGCAAATGGATTTCTTACGGCAAGCAGGATAACTTACTGCGCGCGCATATCTTCATCAAGAGTCTTAGCGACGGGGCGGAACACATGATTGTTTCCGACCAATTCCAAAACGCGACTGGCGCGAAGTGGACTCCCGATGGCAAAAGGCTGCTGCTGATAGGCGGCGTGAGCGTCCCGGCCATGGCGTCGCAAGGTTTTCGCGGGTCCGTCAATCAGTTGTATTCGGTGCCGTTGACACGCGTCGATAAAGCTCCCGATGAGAGGGAGATCAATACGGAAGAGCAGGCGATGGCCGCTGACACCGGGCTCACCGGAACTGGTCGGGGTGGACGCGCCGCGGTTGGCACTGCACCCACCGTAACCATCGAATGGGATGGCATGGATCGCCGCATTAAGAAGCTGACCAGCATGCCGGGACCGGTAATTTCGGTTGCTTCCTCTGTTGATAGCCGCACTTATGCATTTTTGTCCATGGGCGGCGCAAGCACTCCCGGCACCGCTGAGGAAATTGCTGGTGCGGGGCCCGGCCTCTATGTCATTCGTGATGATGGAACCGGTATGCAGCGCCTCAACACCTCTGTTTCACCGGAAGCTTTGCGTGGTGAAGTTGGGGTGCGCGGCGGCGGGTTCGGAGGAGCCGGTATGGAGCCGCAGTGGTCGCGCGATGGCCGCAATATTTACATGCTTCTGGGGCGGGCCATTTACGCCGTCACGGTTCCACCCATGGCAGACCCGAATACCGCATTACCATCGCTGGCTGGTCTTGCTGGCCGTGGTGGAAGAGGAGGTTCACCTGCTGCCGCCGCAACCGCAACTCCCGCGGTAGCGGGGCCCCGGCAGGTCACCTTTACTGTGCGCATGGAAATCAACAGGCCTGCCGAGCGGAAACAGGTATTCGAAGAAGCCTGGCGAACCATGAAGAATCGGTTTTACGATGCCAAAATGCATGGCGTGAACTGGGCGGCCGCGCAGGATAAATACGAAACCCTGCTGGAACACGTTGCCGATAACGATGAGCTTCACAACGTGATCATGGAAATGATTGGCGAATTGAATGCCTCCCACACCGGTATAACGGGCGGTGGCGGATTGCCAGGCGAGCCCCAGATTCAGGATCGAATTCAGACCCGCTATCCCGGGTTCACCATGCAGCCCGATCCGTCCGGCTATTACAAAGTGGAATCGATTTACCGCAAAGGCCCCGCGGATTATGAGTACATAAAAATCTCGCCGGGTAATCTGGTGCTCGCGGTGAACGGCAAAGAACTCAAGACCAAAGAAAACTACTGGCAACTGTTCAACGTGCTTCCAGGCCGCAAACTGGAGTTCCTTCTGAACACAAACGCTTCCCGCGAAGGTGCGTGGACCATAGCCATTGAGCCCCTCACCGCACTCGCTCAAGCCAACCTGGAATACAGTCTCTGGGTGGACGATCACAAGCGCATGGTGGACCAGATGAGCAACAGCGAAATCGGCTATCTGCACATCAAAGCGATGGATGCGCCATCGCTCGCCAAGTTCCAGGAAGACCTGATCGAAAATCGCGGCAAAAAAGCCTTAATCATCGACCAGCGCTTTAACGGGGGCGGCGGGATCGATCAGGAATTGCTGCAGATTTTGAATCAGCGCAAACAGTACCAGTTAACCAGAGCGCGGGATTCGATTGATGTTCCGCGCCCGGTTCAGGCATTCTATGGCCCAATGGCCGTTCTGCAGAATGAGCGCTCCGCAAGCGATGCGGAAATGTTCCCCGATGGCTTCCGGCGATTGGGATTGGGCAAACTGATCGGTTTGCCCACCATGGGCGCGGTGATCGGAACCGGCGCCTTTCCCCTGATGGATGGTTCGCAGCTCCGCACGCCTGGTGCGGGTGTCTATACGTCCGCTGGCGAGAATATGGAAAATTACGGCGTCCAGCCGGATGTGCTGGTCGATAACGGTCCGGCGGATTTTCTAACAGGACATGATCGCCAG
>JAYTGM010000519.1:0-3349 GCA_043733425.1 Terriglobia bacterium | reverse complement strand
ATCCGGGACCGCGGCAACTCTCTGATGTTCATTCTGAAACAGCAATTCACGCTGACGCGTTATTCGGAATTAGCGCAAGCGGTGAGCACCGGCGTGCCGGGATTAAGCATGGAATTTCATTACACGGCGGTACCTGCCCGATTCGCGGACGAACCAGGGTCACGCAAGCTGTTCGATCAGGAGTTTATGCATGAACTTGATGCAACTGGGTATGAGCGGGGTTCAGGCAGCAATCCCTGGGAAGAGACTCCATTCAGTCCATTCGATTTCGGTCGCGGCAAAAGATGAGACGGATCGGCAACCGGTTCGATTGTGAACAAAATCGCCAAGCACTGACCTGGCACAATCGCCCGCAACGTCCGTTCATTCCGCCGGCCTGCGCTAAGCTGGCGTAAACTTAGCACCGGCGGTTCGCTTAGGCCGGTTTATGCCATGCTTTCTTGACCATTTTGAATTCTAGAAAGTTAGCCCGCCCGAGAATTGAACCTGCCGCGCCAGTTCAGTAGGACGTCTGCAGCGACTCCGTTCCGTCGGTGGTATTCGGATTGACACGGCCTTAAATGTTAAATGCATTGAACGCATCCACGTTCAAGCGAAACTTCACGCGTTCGGTGATCGAGACCACTTTGTAAAGTGAGACGTTCGCCACATAGTTGAAGGCCCCAGCACCGTTGCTTTCGAGAAAAGATTAGCTCCGGCCGGGCCCGGCGAATAGTCCGTCAGAACTGTTGTTCCGTTTTTGAGTGGGACCAGCACGCTATTGGTTGGATCGCGGCTGTTACTGGCATAGAGGATCGTGCTGCAGCACAAGGCGCTATTACGATTGACCGACCAGTTCTAGTTGCTGATCCTGTGTCTGTTTCCTAGTATCCGGCGGGTTGACGCCGACCTGTTCTTTTGGGCTAAACCACGTGTAGAGCACAGGCAAAAGATAGAGCGTAAGAATTGTAGCGGTGAAAAGACCGCCAATGACTACGGTGGCCAAGGGCCGCTGGACTTCGGATCCGCGAGCTTGCGAAATCGCCATAGGAACAAAACCAAGGCTAGCGACAAGCGCTGTCATGAGTACGGGTCGCAGTCTGTCTGCAGCACCTTCCTTGATGGCATCCTTTGTGTTCTTGCCCTGTTCGCGGAGGGCGTTGATGTGGCTTACCATGACGATGCCGTTCAGCACCGCAACTCCGAATAGGGCAATGAATCCAATAGATGCGGACAGATTAAGATTCAGACCGCGCAGCCATAACGCTGCGATGCCGCCGACAAGAGCAAAGGGAACGTTAAGGAGAATCAACAGCGCTTGTTTTACGTTATGGAAAGTGGCAAACAAAAGTCCGAAGATAATCAGAATAGAAACCGGCAATACGATCATAAGCCGCTGGTTGGCGCGATGCTGATTTTCAAACTGGCCGCCCCATTCCATGGAATAACCGGGCGGCAGTTTCATATTCTGTTCCACCTTCTGGCGGGCGGCGGCAACGAAGCTGCCAAGATCGGTGCCACGTACGTTGCTTTGCACGACGACGCGACGGCGGGCGTTCTCCCTTGAAATGATTTCAGGCCCGCGGGAGACTTTGACACTGGCAACCTGATCGAGCCGCACGCGTTCTCCACCCGGGGCGGACAGCCAGATCCCGGCCAGAGCATCGACATTCTGCCGCTGCGAATCAGGCAAGCTCAACGCAAGAGGAAAACGCTGCTGACCCTCGATCACTTCCGATACCTGCTTCTGGCCGATAAGGACTTCGGTCAATTCCTGTATGTCCGAGACGTTCAGGCCATAACGATCGAGCTGGTCACGACGAACTTCGAGCAGCAATTCCGGTACGCCTGTTGTGATTTCCATTTGTGGCTCACTGGCACCCTTGACGGTGGTGATGATAGCTAACGTTCGTTTGGCCAAGTCGGACAAAACCTGGGTATCCTCGCCAAAAATCTTGATTGCCAGATCGCCGCGAATGCCCGTCACTACTTCATCCATGCGCATAGCCATGGGCTGGGTTACGTTATACGCCACGCCGGGAACGCCAGCCAGCTTATCGGCGATTTTGTGAGCGAGTTCATCTGAAGTCTTGCAGCAATGCCATTGATCCTGGGGCTGAAGTTGCAGGTAGGAATCGGACTCGTAAATCCCCATGGCTTCCGTGGCGAGATCGGGCCTGCCAAGCTTCGTGACCACGCTCTTAATCTCAGGAAAGCTCATGATGATCTTTTCAATTTGCTTGCCGACGGCCACCGAATCTGGCAGTGAAATGCCCGGCAACCGGCGGGAAGTGATCAGAATAGAGCCTTCATCTAGTTTGGGCATAAACTCAGTACCCAGAAACTTTACTGAGACTAGCGACACAACGACAGCGACCACAGCAACAGCGAGCACCGGCCAACGGTTTCGTTCTACCCATTCAAGCGACCTGCCGTAACGGTTGCGTAGCTTATCGAACCAGCCATCACGTTTTGGTTTCTGCTTTTCGTTGAGTTCCGGTTTAATCACGAAGCTGGCAAGCGTAGGCATCAAGAATAGAGCCAGCAGAAGCGAACCGAATAGAGCCGAGCAGACCGTGATAGCCATGGGCCGAAACATGCGGCCTTCCAGATCCTGTAGCGTAAAAATTGGAAGGTAAACCGCAATAATTATGAGAACGCCGAAGATGATGGGACGAGCTACTTCCTGAGAGGCTTCCAGAACGCCTTCGCGCCAGTCTTTTTGATCTTGTCCGCTTCGCCTGACGATATTTTCGATCATCACGACAGAGCCATCGACAATCATGCCGAAGTCGATTGCACCCAGGCTCATGAGGTTTGCGGAGATGCCGAACACAGCCATGCCGAGGAAGCCAAACAACATGGCCAAAGGAATGACTAGCGCGACAAGGAGAGCAGCGCGGACATTTCCCAGGAATACCAGGAGAATGATGGTGACCAGGACGCCCGCTTCAATCAGGTTGCGCTTGACAGTGTGGATAGTGCCATCGATCACTTCGGATTGGTCGTAAAAGGGAACCAGTTTGACGCCGTGAGGCAACTGCATGGTGGCAATTTTGGCTTTCACGCTGTCCAGCACTTTGCGTCCGTTTTCACCTTTCAAAATGATGACCATTCCAGCAACCGTTTCGCCCTTGGCATTACGGGTGACCGCACCCTGGCGAGGCAATGCAGTGATGGTTACATTCGCGACATCCCGCAGCAGTACAGGGACGCCTTTGCTGGCCAGAACTACGATGCGTTCCAGGTCCTTCACGGAAGATACACGGCCTAGACCGCGAACGTTGTATTGTTCTTCGCCGTGCACAATGAAACCGCCGCCGAAATTGCTGTTGTTACTCTGAACTCGCTGAAGAATATCTCGAAGCGT
>JAYTGM010000518.1:0-9140 GCA_043733425.1 Terriglobia bacterium | reverse complement strand
CTTTGAGTATCTCGTCAATCTGTACTTTGCCATTGGGCAGCTTCCCTTTGGCATTTTCGCCCTCAGGACCCCCATGGGTTTGCATGGGATCTAAAACCTGCGGGAGGGCGACGGTGGAACAGAAAAGAAATACTATGCAGAGGGCAAGTCGCATAAAAACCTGTTGCTATGATACTCAACTATGCAGGAAGTAAATGTAGGGATCGTGGGCTTGGGCAATGTTGGCTCTGGCACTGTTTCCATACTGACGGAGAATGCCGGGCAGATTGCCTTGAAGCTTGGTTTCAAGTTGAACATTGCGCTGGCATGCAGCCGGGGTGTCGATAAAATTCGGCTTCCTGAGGGTATTCGTACTACCAAAGATTGGCGTGATGTGATCGCGGATCCTTCTATTCATGTGATCGCGGAATTGGTGGGGGGTACCGGCGTGGCTCGCGAAATCATCGACGCTGCCATAGCCGCTGGCAAATCTGTCGTGACCGCGAATAAAGAATTGATGGCGCAGAGCGGCTCTGAGATTTGGGATCGCGCGATTCAAGCCCGAATCAATTTGGCGATGGAGGCAAGTGTCGCGGGAGGAATTCCCATTCACGCCGTGCTGCGCGAAGGCATCTCCGGCGACCGTGTGGTGGCACTTGCGGGAATACTGAACGGCACCAGCAACTTCATTCTCACGGAGATGGAGAAGCGCGGCGATTCACTGGAAACAGTGTTGGCTGAGGCGCAGCTGCTGGGCTTTGCGGAAGCGGACCCGAGTGCGGATGTCGATGGTTTCGATGCTCGCTCAAAACTGGCAATTCTGGCGGCGCTCGCGTTCGGTGAGCGCATTACGCCCACTGATATTTATGTGGAAGGAATCCGCCGCGTGACGCCGCTCGATTTTCAGTACGCGCATCAGATGAAGCACACCATCCGGCTGATTTGTTCGGCACACCAGGGACCGCAGGGTGTGATTCTTTCCGTGCGCCCCGCCCTTATCCCTCAATCCACCATTCTTGCCGGGGTGCAGGGTGCTTATAACGCGGTTTGGGTAAAGGGCCTTTACGGCGAAGACACTTTCTACTACGGCCGCGGCGCGGGACCGAAGCCTACGGGAGTGGCCGTGGTCAGCGACTTAATGCGCGTGGCCCGCGAAATTCGCTTTGGAAGTCCGGAACGCGTCTCGCCCTTCGCGCATGAGCGGCTCGGCGAATATAAGCCGGTGAGTGTCTGTTTACAAAGACGGTCTTACTATCTGCGTTTCCGCGTGGAAGACCGGCCTGGAATTATCGCGGAGCTTGCGGGAATTCTTGCGGCGAAACATATCGGCCTGGAAGCTGTACTGCAGCAATCTTGCGATACCAAAGACGATCTTCCTTTTGTGATTACCACGGAGGTAACCACGGAACAGGCGATGCGCGACGCCGTGGAACAGATGAATCGGCTCGACTTCTTACGCGAACAGCCTCTAGTGTTACCGATGGAGGAATCGCTGTAAGGCCTGATCGGCTGCCCGTACGCCCCAGTACTGCGCCTCTTCGAAAATTGAAAAGCCACTCAGGTCTGAGTTCGCGAAATACAGGCCCGGAAGGGCGGGTGGGGGTGCCGCGGCCAAAAATCCGGGGGTGGGCCGGGCCATCGCGTGGCCGAACCTCATGATGTCCATATGCGAGACACAGGAACGTATATCGGGATGAGCGCGGGCAAGATCGTTGAGAATCGCATCGCGCCACCAGCCCCAATCGCGCGCAAGCAGTGCCTTTCGGTTTTCCGAGGGAGTTCCTTCCGCCAGAGCCCAATAGAAAGTCCATACGGATTGTTCGCGTCTGGTGCGCAGCGATTGATGTGTTGCGTCCACGTAGCCAAGCGTGGGAGAGCCATAGATCACGTTGTCCCACGCAAGTTCAGCGCCCTCGCCTGCTTCGGGCATGCGGTCAAGAGTAAGGTTCGCGGTGAGCCAAGGCGAATAAGTACGCGATTGAAATTTCGGAAAACCGTCTATCAGGTGCGGGGCCAGAAACGTTGGCGCAGCAAAGATCACTACTTCGGTTTGGTACTCGGCTGCCTCTGTTTTTACCTTCCAACGTGTGCCGTCACGTGCGATGCGTGTCACCATGGAGTTTGTTTGCACCGTCCCACCGGCTTTCTCTAAGAGCCGCTTCACGAGCCAGCCGTTTCCTTCCGGCCACGTGAGCGGACCCTTTTCATCCGGCTCGCGGGAAGCGAAGTAGTGGATTCCAGCCCAAGCCGAAGTGTCGCGCGCGGACGCACCGTAATCATCGCGACAGGAATAATCGACAAACCAGTTCACGTATGGCGACGTGAAACCTTCCTGGCGCATCCACGCTTGCATAGTCAGACGGTCCAGCGGTGAAGAAGCGGATGCTCCAGCGCGGCTAGGAATAGTGAATTGGCCCGTTGCGCGAAACTCCTTCATGCGGTCACCGAAGCGCTTCATTTCGGAGCTATCGAATTGCGGTTCTAGCTCTTCCTGCCAGCGGCCTTGAATAAAGAGCCGCTCTTGCGGAGCGAAGCAGAGGCTCCTTTCATTCCAAATTTCGTTGGTCAACACGCCGAGATCTTCCAGGAGTTCGCGCACAACGACGGATTTGATATTGGGAACTGGAAGGTAATGCGCGCCCCACGGGTAGGCCGAAACGGAATTGGCGCCGGACCGGGAGTTGCCGCCTGCTGACGATTCCATTTCGAGCACCACGAAATTGTGGAAGCCTTTCTTCCGCAGCCGCCACGCCGCGCAAAGGCCGGCAATGCCAGCGCCGATAATGACCACTGGCATTTTGATTTTTTGAAGCGGGGCGGGGAAGCTTATGCCATCCCGGAGCTGGTGCCCGCGCTTGAAATTATCGTTTACAAATTGTCCAGTGACCTTGCGTTCTGTTTTCGGGCTGAGCCCGACTAAGGCCGCGCTCAGGAACCGGCGGCGGTTCATAAGCCTGCTGCCCGAACTGCATCAACAAAACGTGTGGTTCCGTGGGCGTATTCAGGAGTTCGGTAGCGATTTGCATTGCTGGGCCCGCAGAACTTGATCGGTGTCGCGTTCAGCTTGACGGGTGCCGGCAGCATGGACGCGGCGCTGTCGAAGTACACAACGTTAGCGCAGTTGGCCTCCTCGAATTCCTGCTGGACATGGTGCATCCAGCTCGCCGCGAAGATTTGGTGCTTTATACTATCGAGCGGCCGGTTGCTCCAATCCGGATTTAGCTTTTTATAGCCGGAGAGCGCAATGACGGACATGTCCAAGATCCAAAGTCCGCGTTCCCGCAATCCTTCGCGGGAGATGTCAGGACCAAACGCGGGCCTGAGCAAATCGTGCCACCACGGTGTGTAGTAGTTTGGGTCGTAGATGAAGCCCGGTCCCTTCCCCCGGCGAACGTGGGATTCGGCAATGAGCAGCAGCCGCACCCGATCCGGACGAAACTGCTGTCGCCATTGATCCACTTGTTCCACATCGCAAAGCGGTTCAAGGTATCGCTGACCGGTGATCGCTTCCACGGCATTATAGGCAGTGCTAATGCGCGATGTCACTCCACTCCCGTTCGTAGTACCGTACCAGAACCTGATCATTCAACCGGTTCACCTCCGCGGCGACGGGCTGCATGTCTTGCGGGAAATCGAACATGTTCTTCATAGCGGCTTGCGAGAGGAAGCGCAACCCGCCTGGCAAAACAGAAGGCGGCTGCCAGATATCGGCCCCGGCCATCACAAAGCCCCACTCGCCAAAGCTTGGCACGTAAAGGTGATACGGCGCGGTGGTCAGACCGGCCTTGCGCAGCGTTGCTTCAATGCACCAGAAACTTTGGCGCGCGAACAACGGCGATGTACTTTGCACAACAATACGGCCGTGTGCGCTGACATGCTTGGCCAGCAGCCGGTAAAATGCCGTGGTGTAAAGTTTACCCAGCGAGTAGTTCGTTGGATCGGGAAAATCTACAACCACAAAATCAAAAAAATCCGCATGCTCATCAAGCCAGATGAAAGCGTCCGCGTTGATCACGCGAACACGGCTATTGCGAAGTGAGCCACCGTTTAGCTTGGTCAGGAGCGGGTTCGTCGCGAACAGATGCGTCATCTCAGGGTCAAGATCGACCAGCGTGATTTGTTCCACTGACGGGTATTTTAAAATTTCCCGCAAGGCCAAACCATCGCCGCCGCCCAATACCAGAACGTGACGGGCCCCCGGGACTGATGCGAGGCCTGGATGCACCAGTGCTTCATGATAGCGATACTCGTCACGCGAGCTGAACTGTAAATGAGAACTCAGGAACAGGCGCAAATCGTCTTTCCATTTTGTGAGCACGATGCGCTGGTAACGCGTATCTTTTGAGAAGATTACCTGGTCCGCATAAAGATTTGTATCCGCCGCGGAGGTGATCCATTCTGAAGCGAACATCCCGCCGCTGAGAGCCAGCAGGACCGCCACAGAAGTAACGCGAAGCAAGAGCGGCCGCACAAGCTGTGCGCGAAATAGCCACGTGGACCATAAGGCCACCACTGCGTTGACCACTCCAAACAAGAGAGCCGAACGGACCATGCCGAGATGGGGTACCAACAGGAGTGGAAACGCGAGAGAGGCTACTAAGGCGCCTAAATAATCGAAGGTCAGTACGTGCGCGACCAGTTCGCGGAACTGCAGCTTGTCCTGCAGAATCCTCATCAGCAGCGGTATTTCCAGGCCCACCAGCGTGCCAACGGCGATAACAACCAGATACAACACCAACCGAAAGCTGGTGGTTTCCGCAAACGCCAGGAAGAGCAGGGAAGAAGAGAACCCGCCGACCAGCCCGACCATCAGTTCAATCGAAATGAATTGGTCGACCAGGGCACCATTGATGAATCGCGAAAGAAAACTGCCGATTCCCATCGCGAACAGGTACGTTCCGATCACCGTGGAAAATTGGAAAATGCTATCGCCCAGCAGGTAGCTGGCGAGTGTGCCTGCCACTAACTCATAGATCAGACCACAAGCGGCGATCAGAAGTACTGAGAGAAAAAGAAGCAGCTGCAAAGGCGTCTAATGCACGGCGGCAGCAATGATGATACACATGCCGATGGACATGGCACCCAGAAGAACTGCCACTGCCACATTCTTCTCCCGAACCACCTCGGTCCAAAGATGAAACGGTGTCAGCTTGTCGATTACGGCAAAAGCTATCACAAAGATGATAATGCCCAGCGCCGAATAAACTATCGCGTTCAACAATGCACCCGCGTGAAAATCTTCCATCACTTGCCTCCTGTGTAACGTGAATATCCGCCGTATGTTGAGCGGTACGCTCCTGGATTATCCCGTATGGAACGGGGAGTTTCGCGCGCCTGGTTTAGAGCGCTGAAACTAATGCCTCGCCATTCAGCCCAAGTCATAGCGGCCAGCAGAGTTGCGCCATACAGAAAATAGAGTGGGCTTCGCATTAGCGTGAGCTCGCCTGCCAGCGAAGCCGTTCCATACTGGCGCGCCGCCAGGTATGAAAGATGGGCGGCAGAATGATCAGCACTGCGGCAATCCAGAAAAATGTAAAAGAGCCCGCATTGCGGCGGACCGTTAAGTCGAACTGGGCGTCTGGCGGTTCTGCTTCCATTCGCAAAGCGTACCGTCCGGGCTTCACTGAACCGATTACGGCGCGGTCGTCTCGCCCGATAGATCGCGCAAAAGAGCGGGCTTGGCCTGATTCCTGATCTACCAGCGCATAATGAAGGTAAAACGATTCGCTGCCACGGTTGTGCGCTTCAATCTGCAAATTCGATTCGTGGCCGCCCACAGTGAAAGCTGGTGTCATTTGCACTCCGCTAGCCAGCGTAACGCCCTGCCGGTAAACCTCGTGGCCGCCGGCGCCTTGAAAAAATAAACCTAAAATAAACGCTGCCAGCACCAACTTCCAGGCTGTTCCCCACAAGCCGATGCCGCCCGCGTGCGGAGAAGGTTGATTGGAGAAGGTCCCCTGAGCGGCTGGCGCGGTTCCGGGCAATCCAAAGGCTTTCCAGATTTCCTGACCTGAGGTGTAGGTGCCCATGGACCAGACTGTTTCCTCTGGAGTGGTTTCGCTTGAAAGCATCTGTGGCGGTGCAACGTAATCGGCAACATTCGCGCTATCGCCCACGTGCACAATCCACGGGAACTCTCCAATCACGTACGTGGTCTCAGCCGTGCTGCGCGTGAACAGTTGAAAGTTCGTGCCTTTCACGCTCATGCGCGTGTCCGAATGAATTTCCGGAATGAAGTGCGCGATGGTTACGAAGTTCCAGTGACCGTTGTATTCAGTCAGGTAGCGATAGCCCCGGTACGGATTGTAAAGCAGATACTCCTGCCAGGAATCCGGCCCATCGTCAGGATCGTTCTCTGTCCTGACTTGAAACCCAATCGCTTCAAACTTCACGCCTTCGAACAGGCCGCGGCTGCCCAAAGGAATGAGCGGCTCAACGCGTTGCGCCGCTAGCGCTTTTTGCAAAATCGCGACGTTCGGGTCCTTCGCGTCCAATACGGAATGGCAGTTCGGACAGACCACGCTGATCGCTTGCCCGAAGGTGCGTAGCTCAACAGAGGCACCGCAATTTGGACAAGTTAGCCCGCTTAGTTTGGGGACAGTCACTGCCAGCCCTCAAATTCCCGCAGGTTCTTCAGTTGCAGCGCTGCTGGATCGACGGCTGCCCCCATATAGATGATTGGCGGCTGTTGACTGTAATCGATTGTCGCGAAGCGCTCATCGGAGCTTCGTAAATCAGCAAATACTGCGTCCGACTTATCCCAATATTCAAAAGGCAGCTCGCCTTCCACACCCCGGTAGTGAGCGCGCGTGACCACCGTCACTTCGTAACGGACGTTATCCCAACCAAAACTGGCACCCCGTTCCACAATTCCGGGCGGTAAGGAATTCCCACTCGGCCTGGCGAACGATACCGCGTATTCCAGTTGCGCATCGCTTAACCAGCCGCTAACCCCATCGCTAAAGATGATGTGCCATTCGTTCCAGCCGCCATTTTCGTATTCGTAGATGATCCGTCCTACCACTGTGAATGTCTTGCCTGCGTAAGTTCCTTCAGTCGCAATCTGAATTGGCGAGGCGTCAGCTGGAAGGTCGCCCACGGTGCCGACTTTTTCAAGATTCACATCGTGCCGCACAAGAATCGATTTGCAAAACGGACAAGTAGTCTGCACCGCGTTAGCCCAACGCAACTGAACCGGCGCTCCGCAATTGGGGCAATTTGCACTGACCATTTAGTAGGGCCGCTCCACACGCCGGACAGTCACTTGGCTTGCGCCGAAAGAATCCTTTAAATAAGCTTCGAACTCCCAATCGGGCCGGGAGCGGCAGCAGAACACGTTGAGGCAAAGGGCCCCAAATTCAGGGAAGGTATGGCAAGCCAGATGCGATTCCTCCAGCAGCGCGAGCCCGGTAATGCCGCCGGTCCCCGAAAACTGGTGCCAGGTTGGCTTGCCCACCGGGTGCAGCCCCAGCCCTGCAATGAGCGCGGCAAACAGCGCCTCTAGACGACTTGTGCTCTGCAGGCTTCCGGTTGCGCAACCATGAGCTTCCACCAGCCATTCACAACCGGAGCGGTCGTTAAGACTGAGAGCCACCGCACTCCGGGCAGAACTTGGCTGACCTGGGCATGGGTTTGCCGCAAACCATGCAGAATTTTGTTTCCGTGGACGCTTGCGGTGCCGTTGGTGCGGCTTGTGGGGCTTGTGACTGTGGAGTTTGAGGAGGCGCGGCTTGCGGAGGTGGCTCGGATTGACGCATGCCAGCGGCCATGGTTTGCCCAAAGACTAAACCAGCCCCAATGCCGACTCCAGCCCCGGCCAAACCGCCCTCATTCGCCGCCGCCGTGGGGATCGATTGGGCCACTTGAAATTGCGTGTACCGGTTCATATCGCCGAGCATGGCCATACTGATCTTCTGATCGAGCACTTTCTGCAACTCATCGGGAAGGGATAGGTTTTCTACCACGAAGCTGTCCATCGTCAGACCCAGATCGGTGAACACGGGCTTTAGAAAATCCCCGATCTTGTTTCCAAGCTCGATCTGGTTAGCGGCCATGTCAAGAAACGGCACTTGGCTCCCCGCGAAAGAATCGGACATGCGCCCGATGATCGTGTTCCGCAGTTGGCCATCCAGATCGGCCACGTGATAAACGTCGCGGGTACCGCTGATTTTGGAATAGAAGGTC
The DNA here is from genome assembly GCA_043733425.1 of Terriglobia bacterium. Lineage (GTDB taxonomy): Bacteria > Acidobacteriota > Terriglobia > Bryobacterales > Bryobacteraceae > JALYXI01. Next base: position 977 of record JAYTGM010000518.1, on the reverse strand, counting down.
TTCGGATCGCTCAGATGATAAGAAAAAATACCGAAGGACCGCAGCCGTATTGCGCCGAACTCTTTATCGCGGATGGTGATGGGTTGCGGCGTGCCCCACCGCTGATTGGTTTGCTGGCGCGTCGAAAAGAAATAGACGTCGCTCTTGAAAGGAGATTGAAAACCGGTCGCCCAATTTTGCAGGTAGGTCAGGATCGGCAGAGTGCGGGTATTTAGCACGTACAAGCCGGGCCCAAACACATCCGCCACTTTTCCCTCGTTCACAAAAACCGCCATTTGCGAATCGCGAACAGTCAGCTTGCCGCCATTCTGGATTTCACGGTCCTGCATGGGATAGCGGTATGCCAGCAGCCCGTCTTCGGGTTCGGTGAAATCGATGACATCGATCAGTTGCTTTGAAAGAAAGGTTCGCAGGCTCATATCCGGTTCAAGCTCTCCACAAAAGCATAACGCCGATTGGACTCGAAAGGTTCAGGTGGTTTACCATGAAGGCGGTTCGCGGGAGTAACTCAATGGTAGAGTCACAGCCTTCCAAGCTGTTGGTTGCGAGTTCGATTCTCGTCTCCCGCTCCAACCTTAGTGCGCCGGCGTAGCTCAGTTGGTAGAGCGCCCGATTTGTAATCGGATGGTCGTCAGTTCAATTCTGATCGCCGGCTCCATCTCCTAGTCTTCGGAATTTCGCGTGCTTAAATGAGCGCAAGGAGTGTAAAACGAAATATCTTTTTGCCTGGCTTCTGGGCGTACCCGGCGGATTCATTCTCATCTGGTTTCCGTTTAGCCACATGCACTAAGGCAGGATGCATAGCTTTTGACACGCGTTTTGATAGTATCGCCTCACCGCGATGACGCAGCATTTTCTTGTGGAATTGCTATTCGTGCTCTTGCGCGTCACACCCAGGTCACCATAGCGAATTTTTTCACAATCAGCCGATACGCACCTCTAAGCAATATTCAACCCGAGCTAATCTCTGATCTGAG
>JAYTGM010000517.1:0-9151 GCA_043733425.1 Terriglobia bacterium | reverse complement strand
CTAGAAATCCGGGTCCGGAAATTCCCAGCCAAAGCAGAATGGTGACGGCAACGGCGGCCACGGAGCCAAAACTTACAATCCAGGAGCGCGGAACCAGTGGCCCCGATTCGCGCTTTTCCGCAACACGCAACGCATCGGCAGCCAACAAAGGTAAGAAGGGATCGTTCGCATTGGTCTTTTCTTTCTCTGTAAACGTAAGGAGCCGCTGATTGAACTCCGGGTACCGGGCTTCGGCACGGCTGGCCGCGCGCTTTCGGTTCAAACGCAGCAGAGGCACGATGAGCCCCGCGCACAATGCCGCGGCGATGGCAAAAAATAGAAACACGCGCGACCAGAACACGCTAGGGGCGGAGAACGAAAATTGGTTCGCCGCCAGCACCAGCGCAATAGTCACCAGCAGCGTGGCGGTGCAAAGAATTGCGGCACCTCGGGTCAGCGATAAGATGCGAAGGTTGCGTTCCAACTTCCGCAGATACGAATCCAATTGCAGCAGTGGGTTCATGAGATTTCTTTCTCTTGGGACAGATGCCGATTGCCGACGAGAGATTCGGCGATACCTAATAATAATGCCACCAGAAGTACATACCACCAAAGGTCAATCCGGGAGGCTTCCGCCAGATCCGGCGAGCCCGATTTTGCGGCCGCTTGGGCACCGGCAGTTCCGGTATTCCGCCAGAGCTCCATCGTCTCGGCAGTCATCGGCTCCAGGTTCGATTCTTTCCTATTAGGATTTACCGCCGCCAGTTCACGGGTTCCGTTCGGGCGGCGCACATCATAAAACCCTTCTTCGCTCAACGTTAGGCCTTGAGCCTTGGCGGCTTCCGAAAGTGATAGCGCGCGCTGTCCATTGGGCGCAATCACCTCCACGCCGCCTCTGGCCTGCGCCTGATTCGCCTGTACGCTGCGCAAATCAAGGTAAGCTCCCGCCGTATATGTGGACGAGCGTTCATCGATGCCGCCCAGGTAGTGAGTAATCTGCTCCACAAAGGGAACGAAGGTAGCGTTCAGGGGAAGATCGTTCGCAATGTTGTCGAGAGGAGAAGTGAAGACCATCACGCGCCCGTCACCCAAAGTACGCTCCAGCAAAAGCGGCGAACCGGAAGAAAGCTTCGCAATCACGCGCGCGGTTCCCGGTTCCACCGGAACCGTCTGATAAAACTTGATGGCGTTCCATTGCGCGGCGCGCTTCAGAACGGGATGGGAATTATCCAGCGAGGTGACTGTCTGAAAGCGGCCACCTTCCGGCGATTCAAATCTCGCGCTGGAGAGTGGCAGATCCGTGAGAGCCACCGTGCCGCGTCCACCCGATTCGCGGCCTAAGAACTCCAGCACGGAGCCGCCGCCGCGGACATAATCTCGCAAGCTACTTTCAAAGCCACGCGCCAGCGGCGGGATATCGGAGAGCACGACAAATGCGTACTTCGAAGGCGCAAGGTTAGCGGCTTGTTCGGGCGTAGCGGCCGTTAATGTAAAAGCCGGCTCAGTGGAACTTTCAAGAGCGGTACGGAAGTAAAGAAACGCCCGCGTATCCCGCGCATCGTGAACGAAAAGCGCGGGGCGCGGGTCTGAGCGCTCTGTCGAGAAATAGAAGTGATCGTCATTTTTGAACGTATCCGCGGAATCTAGACGAACCTCCCCGCGGGTCAGGCCGTAAGGTGCTTCAAAGCCCGTGAACTCCACGGCAACGCGGCCGTTCGCAGGCACATCGGCATCGCGGTATCCAGCGGATTTCCCATTCAGATACAGCGTGACGTGCAAGCGCTTCGCGGGCGTGTTGTAACCCGCAATCGTCGCCTGAATACGCGAGCGCTTCGGATCGTAAATATGCCTCGGCGCAATCACTCCATCAACGGCAAAATTCAGTTCGCCCTTAGCTGCTGAAGCGTGTGGCATGAGCTGTATATTCGGGGCAAGCTCCAGATCGGAAAAGCTGGCTGGCATACTGGTCCGCTGCATGTCGCTAAACAAATGAACTTCCACGGGCCCGCGCACGGGTTGCGCCAGCACGCGCAACTGGCGTGTGAGATCAGCGAAGGAACTGGCCGCGTCAGAGGGCTCGGCGGAATCAAGAGCGGTGCGCACCTTGGTGCGGTCTTGTGTCAGGTCCGTCAACACGCTCGTTTGTGAAGCGAAGGTCACGAACTGTACGCGGTCTGAGCCCCGCATGCTATCAAGCAGCTTGCGCGCTTCCGCTTTAGCAGTTGCGAACCGAGTGCCGTCACGCATACTAAAGCTATTATCGAGCGCGATGATCACCGAACGGTTGCCGGCCGCGCTGGCAATCGCGGTGGAGCGCAGATATGGTTTTGCAAACGCCAGCACCAACAGGGCCAGCAGCAACATGCGCAGCGCGAACAGCAACAGGTATTGCAGCCGCCGGTGCTTGACTGAACTTTGGGTTCGTTTTTCGAAAAACATCAGCGAGCTAAATGGCAGCGGCGTAGTCTTGTGCCGTTTCAGCAGGTGAATGTAAATCGGAAGCGCAAGCGCCCCGAGCGCGGCGAAAAATGCTGGAGTGAGGAACGCCATCTAATCGCGTCTTTGCCGCAACGAGAGATATTCGCGCAACCCTTCATCAAGGGGACGCGACGTATTCATCAGGAAATAATCCAGGCCCGAAGACTGTGCCGCACTCTTCAATTCCGCCAGATGATTTTTCATTTTCTTGCGGTATTCGTTCTTACTGTATTCCGGGGTTACTTCCATGGACGACTTCGTTTCCATATCGATCAGAAGCGTGGAATCGCGGAACGAAGGCTCAATTTCCTGCTGATCCAGAATGTGAAATAGAATCACTTCATTGCCGTGAAAGCGAAGCGGCTCCACGGCTTTGACGATAGTGGCGGGTTTCTCGTAAAAATCAGAGATCACGGCAACAATACCGCGGCGGCGCAGAAACTGCTGGAAGTGCAGAAAAGGCTTCGCGAAATCTGTGTGTTTGCCCACTACGGAATGCTCAATCGCGTGAAGCAGGCGTGTGAGCTGGCCTTGGCGCGTGGAGGGTGGAATGTAATTGGTCACATCATCATCGAAGATGATGAGCCCCGTGGCATCGCGCTGCAAGTTTCCCATGTAGGCAAGCGATGCGGCAAGAAAGCGCGCATAATCCAGCTTGGGCATGGGCTGACTGCCGAACCCCATACTGGCACTGGTATCCAGCAGCACCAGCAACTGCGAATTGGTCTCACCCCGGTAGCGCTTCAGAAACGCTTTCTCGGTCCGCGCGAACACATTCCAATCCACATGGCGCAGATCGTCACCGGGTGTGTAAGCTCGATATTCAGCAAATTCCTGGCTGAAGCCGAAGTCCGGTGAACGATGCAATCCAGCGACGAAACCATCGACAACCGTCTTCGCGACCAGATCGAGCGAGGAGATGGTGGACAACGTCTTAGGATCTAAAAATCGCTGCATTCGTGGGCCGACGCTACTCCTTTGGCGGCATCTTTATATCCAATACCTGCTGCAGCACATCATCCGGCCTTAACTTATCGCTCTCTGCATGAAAATTGAGCAGCACCCTGTGTCGCAACACCGGAATATAAAGCGCACGCACGTCTTCGTAACTTACGTGATAGCGCCCTCTCATCAACGCGCGGCATTTCGCGGACAGCACCAGAAACTGCGCGGCGCGCACGCTGCCTCCGTAGTTGATGTACTTCTTCACAACCTCCGGGGCGGCCACGTCGCGGGCCCTGGTGGCACGCACCAACTCGATCGCGTAACGTGCAACCGATTCACCAATCGGCACCATGCGCACTAACTGCTGAAAATCCAGAATTTCTTCCGCTGTCGTGACCGGGTCTGCCGCTGCTACATGCGTTGTGGTGGTCAAATCCACTACCTTCAGTTCCTGTTCGGCGGATAAGTAATCCAGCAGCACATTGAACAGGAAACGATCCAACTGCGCTTCCGGCAGCGGGTACGTACCCTCAAGTTCAATCGGGTTCTGAGTCGCCAAAACAAAGAATGGATTCGGCAGCTTGTAATTGGTTCCGCGTACCGTACAAGCGCGCTCCTGCATTGCTTCCAGCAACGCCGATTGCGTCTTCGGAGGCGTACGGTTAATTTCGTCAGCCAGCAACACGTTCGAAAAAATCGGCCCTTCGATGAAGGTCCAGGTGCGCCGTCCATTTGTGGGGTCTTCTTCAATAATGTCAGTGCCGGTAATATCGGAAGGCATCAGATCTGGCGTGAACTGAATGCGTTTAAAAATCAACCCAAGCGTTTGCGCCATGGTCCGTACCAGCAACGTTTTCGCGGTTCCCGGCAGCCCTGTAATCAGGCAATGCCCGCCCACGAAAAGTGAAATCATCACCTGTTCCAAAACTTCTTCCTGGCCGATGATGACCCGGCGCACCTGCTCGGTGATCTTTGCTTCTACTTCGCGAAAGCGCGCGACACGCGCCTGAAGAACGTCTGGTGTGGGTGTCATGAAGGAATTAATCGGATGCGCCGCCCGAAAGCTGGAGCAGTAACTTTTGTGCCGGTTTGAAGCTGGGTGCCGCCTCGAGGGAAGTCTCCACTTCCTCACGTGCTTTTGCGTCCTGCTTAGCCGCATGATACGCGCGCGCTAAGTCGTAATGCGCCCCCGCTTGATCCAGCGGCTTGGTTGCCACGACAGCGGCAAACTCGCGGATCGCGCCGGGTATGTTGTTTTGCGCAAAAAAAAGAGCGCCTAGACGCTTGTGCAGATCCGCATCCTGCGGCTCAATATAATTGAGCCGTTCCAAAGCAGCGGCAGCTTCTTTCGGCCGGTTTGCCGCTTCCAGAAGTTTGGATAGCCGCTTCACGGTATCGGGATCGCGGCCGCCTTCGCGCGAATATTTTTCTAGCTGCGTTAGAGCAGCGGCGTTATCGCCCTTCGCCATATATGCATCGGCCAGCGACACATAAACGTTTCCGGTTTCCACAAAATCCGGGTACAAATCGCGGATCCTCACACCAATGCGGATAACATCATCATGCCGCTTGGCAACGGCCGCATCCTGCAATGCTTTAAATTGCTCGCGCCATTCCGCGTAGTGCTCCACCGTTTCTTTGGTGTGAGTATCCAGCCAGGCCGAAAACTGTTTATCGAATTCAACCGGCGCAAGACCAAGCTGCTTTTGAATCACCGCTTCTGTGGACGTGGTTTGCGCAAACGCATGGATCATATCCAGCAGTTTGTGCTCGCCATATTTTTCCGCAATGTAATCGCAAATTTTGCCTGCTTGAAAATAAGACACCACCACTTGCGCGGGGTATGACGGATGAATAAAGCCGCGATCGATTTCCGCAATGGGAAGCAATTTCTTCGTCTTGATTGCCTGGATCACGTCGGGAGTCATGCGGTCGCCCCAATCCGGCGCCGCCGCCGTTTCTTCATGAACCGCAACGCCTTCCGTAAACCAGCGCGGCACCCGGGATTTCGTAGCTGTCAGCACGTAGACATGGCTCATTTCATGCCACAGCGTGGACGCCCAATGAAAATCGCCCGGCTTGCGCCCGCTAGGGCTGTCCATCGCCACCACGTCGCCGAAAGTTACCCCCAGTGCTCCCAACCCTGGCATGCCCATGGTGCGTACCGCAAAATCTTCATGGTCAGGATAAACTTCCACCTGCACCGGACGGCCCAAGTTCATTTCGTATTTCTTGTCATACGCCGCCATGGCCCGCTTCATTTCCGTCTCGAAATACGGATGCAATACATCCGCTTCCTTTTTCTGCAGACGCAAAATTGTGTTATTCGTCTTGAACGTTTCGAAATTTTTATAACTGTCAATCAGGCGAAGCGAGTTGACGGTGGCGTCATCTTTCCAGCCATGATTGAAGGCAGTTTCCAGGGCTTGCCGCGCTTCCGCTTCACGGCCCATGCGCATCAGATTGATACCGAGATTGGAATAAGCCGAATCCAGATTCGGTTCGGCCGCGACGGCTTTTTTGTAGTATTCAATCCCCTCGTCATAGCGACGATTTAACACCAGGAAGTGCGCAATAGTTTCATAACCCCGCCCGTAATGCGGGTCCTGCGCCACAATTTTGTCCATCCAGCTTTGCGGTGAACGGTCAGCCAGCAATTCCACCGCGCCGCGAAGTGCAAGAGCGTCTTTCGCTCCCGGGGAAAGCTGCAGCGCTGCGTCCGCCTCCACCACCGCGCCCTTTGGATCACTGTCTTCCAATTTCAGCCGGCCCATAAACTCGCGGGCTTCCACCAGCTTAGGGTCTGCCTCAAGAGCCTTTTGAGCCAGCGCGAGCGACTTGCCTTCGAACGTTTCATTCGCAACCAGCGCCATGCCTAACAAAGCCGGCGCGTAATTGGGCTTGATCTGCAAAGCTTCCGTAAAAAGGTCCGCTGCGTCTTTCCGGTTGTAACGCTCCAGGAATAACCGGCCCCAGCGCACGCGCAGTTCAGCGTCTTTCGGGGCTGCGGCGACTGCCAACTTGAATGCTTGGTTTGCACCCTTGTAATCATGCGCGCGCCACAGCTCTTCAGCCCGCTGCAGCGTCAGGGATTGTGCGGTTACAGCGAAGCAGAACACCAGGAAAACGCGTCTCACTTATCTAACTCCTCCTGCACCCGTGCAAGCTCCAACAGAAGCTTTGAAAGCTGAGACCGATAAGCGTCCGGCGCGAGTAAAGATTTCTGATATTTCAGTCGATCGATTTGTGTCTCCACCTGATCGCGCTTGGCTTGCAATGTCCGCTTGGCAGGGTCTGCGGAAGCACTCTCCGCATTGAGCTTCAACACGGAAAAGCTCATGGCCAGTTGCCCGGCGGCTCCGCCTTTTACCGAATCTTCAATCACGGCGTGCTCAGTGGAAAGCCGTTTCTGTTCTTCGTAAAAGCTTTTGGTCTTTCGCTCCGCAAAACGGAAAGCTTCCATGGCCGAAATAGAACCATTCTTATCCGTATCGGCTGATGCGTCACCAAGAGCTTCCACCCAGTAGCGTGCAAACACGGTGGCGTTTTTTTCAGAACCAGTCTTGGTGGCGCTGATTACGATCCTGTTCGCGTGCCGCAGAGCTTCATTTCCGCCTCCGCTTGCACTGCTGGTATTCACAATTAACTGGCGGCCGGCTGGAACTTTATCCATTAATGCGGCAAGGTCCGCGGCGCTGAGATCAGGGCCCGGAAGGTTGAACTTGTAAGCACCCTCATACGTCCCGTGCCCAATCAGAAGCACCACCAACGCATCCTGCGGCTTGGCTGCCAGAGAGATGCGGGCGAAGGCAGCGCGGATGTTTTCGCGGGTGGCATTCGCTCCCTTAAAAGTTTCCACCGAAGCTTCTGGAGAATGCGCTTTTATCGTCTTTTCCGTTTCCGCCGCCAGCAGCGCAAATCTCTGCTCGTAATCGGGTTCGCCGCCAAGGCCCGCAACGGTCAAGTAGAAAGTATTCGCACTCACAGTTATTGCCAGCGCGAACAGGCCCAAAGCCAACCGCATCTACACCACGCTCCACTTGCGGCGCAGCAACCACTCCGCCGCACGCAAACTCAGGGCAAGTAAGAAAACAATCGGCATGTCCCACAGATCTAACGTCTGGCTGGTAGTAATGCCGGCATCGGAAAAATTGATCTGCCCCGGTATTAGCCGCGCGTCGCTTGCAGTGTAGTACTGACCGCCGGTCTGCTCTGAAAGCTTCTGCAGCAATTCTTTGTTCTGCGTTGTATGAAAAGTTTCGGCGCTTCCATCCTCACGGCGGAACATGACTACATCGCTACCCGCGGCACCACCGGAAATCTCCGCCAGGTAGCTACCCTGCTTTTCCGCCGTGTAATCTGCGGCATACACGCCCTCTTCAGACGGTACCGGCGAAAGAGTCACCATATCTGAGAGATTCTCCGGGCCCACGATATGCGCCTCAATCCGCGCATTCGCCACCGGCTGATATGTCTTATCCCGCACTTCCACGCGCAGCCGCACTTTCGTTTCGTCGCTCAGCACCTGACGAGGAGTAGACGCCAGCACATTGCCGGGCGTTTCCGTTACCAGCCAGCGAAGCAATTGCCGCCAGTAAATCTCATGGGTCATGTCCGCAACGGGCTGAGACATTTGCCAGCGCCACGTGCCGGCACTTGCCAGCACCGCAGTCCGCCCGCGCCCGAAATTCTCTGTCACCAGCAGCGGCGACCGATGGTTTCCCGGCGCAAGCACTTCCATCAGAGTTACTGCACCGGGTTTTGCGTCGCCTAGCACCTGGTAGTTTGCCATCTGCGGCATCTTCTTCCAGCGTTCCACGTTTCGCTCACGCCCCTCTTCCAAGCGGCAGATTACGTTCTCCTTTCCAGCCCGCGTCAATTCCGCCGAAACATAATCGCGATGAAATGTCTGGGGTGCGGAAGTCAGATGCACCGGCAGCATTTCGGCAATTGGCGACTTGGCATATCCGCCTTCATTGAAGGCGAACCGACCGGCCAGAAACAGCACCCCCCCGCCCCGCTTATCGGCAAACTGACGGATCAGATCCTGCTGCACCGGAGTGAAATAGTTCGCCTCCACGCTGCCCACAATTAGCCCATCGTAAGCGAACAGGTCTTCCGCCTTCGAAGGGAAACCGCTTTCCAATTCGTTTGCATCGGCCACGCCCTGCCGGTAAATCTTGTTAGGCGTGGTGCGCAGCATACTCACGATCTCCAGGCTGCCATCGTCTTCCACCGCGCGGCGCAAAAACTTGTACTCCCACCGCGGCTCACCTTCGATATAAAGAATGCGCGCCTTGCGCCCCGAAACATTCACCAGCCGGGTGAGCGTATTGTTCGCGGTGTTCTCTTCACCTGCAACAGGGTCCACAGTAATTTGAACAGCGCGCGGACCGGCGGCACCGGCGTTGAACACCACATTCTCCGTTTGCGAAACACCGTCAGCGCCCAGCATCACTTCCTGAGAGGAAATCACTTTTCCGGCATCATGCACGGAGACATGCGTCTTGCGCCCTGCAAAACCGAACTGACGGAAGGTGACCTGCGCGCTCAACCGGGATTGTTGAAGAGCGCGCGTCGGCAGCGAGACGTCGCCAATTTCGATATCGTTCACAGGTGTTTCCCGGCCGAAGCCAACGGTATAAATCGGCACGCGGGCCTGCCGGATATGCGCGATGGTTTCCGCGTCAACGCCACCCGCATTATCCGAACCGTCTGTCATCAGCACCACCGCGCCCACAGGCAGATT
>JAYTGM010000516.1:0-3378 GCA_043733425.1 Terriglobia bacterium | reverse complement strand
CGACACCGGCAGCGGTTTGTCGCTAGCGAAGGTGACACCTGGAGCGCCATTTGTAATCACGCTCAACTGGTGAACCTGATCGAAACGCGCTGATTTGAGTGCTGTTTCGAGAGTTTCTACAGGTACCTGAACCTCTGTGCGCAAAATGGCCCGGTTCACGCCGTTCACGCCGCGGCGGTATGTCAATCCGAGGAGTGTAGCGCTGGTCTTCTCTCGCATCGTATTAAGACCGGCCGCAATTGCCTGTAGTTGTTCACCCGGCACTTTCCATATGTATGGGGCATGAGCGGCGTAGCCTTCCGCTGCTGCAAGCAGGCCCGCATCGTTTTGGCCGAGAACAACAAGATTGCCTTGTAACTCAAAGACTCCACCCTCATTCTGCTGAAGCTGGTTGAGCAGATTGGCAATTTCAACTTTGTATTTCGAAGGTGCTGACGCCGCTCCCACCCAGATCCGTGGACCGCTATCGTGATCCTCCGGGGCGGAAATCACCAGGGGAGGGGTGATTCCGGTGCTTGCAAAACCAATACGGGCCGCAAACTCCGCAGCCGCGGTGTTCTCCGCTTCACTGGGTTCCGTTGGAACGACAACTTTGCCGTTTACTGCATCGATGATTTCATCGCCGTTCGTATCTACCAGCATCCACCCCGCAGCAAATGCGTCGTGCAAGTGGCCAGGGGTTCCTGGCCTGGTCTGAGAAACAAGGAAAGGCAACAGAGCGACAGAAGCCAGAGCAACAGGTAAACGACTGAATGAGGGCACAGGTGATCTCCAATCTAGACTTCTAGTTACTATAGCCTTCCCGCTTTTACCTGTTAAGATTCCTGATACCTTTCGGCGCAACCGTAAAAGAAGTGAGCGATCAGTCCCCGGGTTTCCTTTTCTTTTGACGACCAGGTGACTACTGAGTCTTACGGCTTGGTACTCGGTTTGTTCCAATTGCTGCGAGAGAATGCGGTAAAAGGCGTCATCAATCTTCACCCCGCCCCACCGTGGAGTTCACGATCGATTCAAGAACGCCGGCGGCGTATTGTGCGAAATGCAAGTAATATTGCCGACACATTTGAGTTGGCTGGGCATCAATGTCCAGCCTGCCAGAAGAGGGTGTTCAGCGTTGATCCGAATTGCCGCCTCAGATCTTTCCTTCTCCGAATGAAATCGAACCTCTTTGCCTGGACGGATTGCCTCGGCGTGATCGATCACCGTGATGTTGTCTTTTCGGTCGATGCTGAGTGGAAGCATGTGAACTACCGATTCGCTTGGGCTTGGAAGCTGACTGAACTCGGGATACCTGTGAGTCTCGCTTACCTCGGGTTCATTAGCTGCGAAGAGATGCGCAAAGGAAGACAACGGCCGATCGCTAGTCAAGAAGAATGGGAAGAGCTGGTGCGAAACCATAGTGGACCTCTATGCCCAAATGAAGTTTGGAATCAGGATTGGAGGGTGCATGGACAATCTTTCATCCCCGTCACTTTGACAAGCGATCAACCGCTGTCTCGCTTGTGATTACGGAATCGTGGATGCGCGAGCGAGCGGATTTTCAATGCCCGCAAGCCCCACCGCGCTGGTGATCGATGTGGATTCTCACTTTGTTGCAACCCTCAGCGGCTGAACGAGCAACGTGAGCACGAACCCAACCACCAGCAGCCCAGCCAGAACCCCGAGCGGCTGGTCGTAGATGTGCACCTTGCTCGCACCGGGAGCGAGCGCCCGTTTGGCGGAATCAGACAATTGCGTGATGATCACCGGACCCGCTATAGCAGCCGCACTCCACGCCGTGAGCACGGCCCCGTGAATGGCGCCCACGTTGTTGGGCCCGAACAAATCAGCCAGGAAAGCCGGAATCGTCGCAAAGCCCCCGCCGTAAATCGTAAAGACGATATAAAGGGCAATCTGAAAGAAAATCCACTGGCCGGCGCCTCCAAACCACGGGATAAGCAGAAAGAGAACGAGCCCCAGCGCGAAGAAAACCAAATAGGTCATTCCGCGGCCGATGTAGTCCGAAAGCGACGCCCAGAAGAACCGGCCGCCGGCGTTAAACAAACCGATGATCGACACCACGCCGGCCGCCTGGAGCGCTGTCTTGCCGAACATGTCCTGCATCATCGGCGAGGCCTGCGCCAGAATGCCGATTCCCGCGGTCACGTTGATGAACAGCATCCCCCAAAGCAGCCAGAACTGATACGTGCGAACCGCTGCGTTTCGGGTCAAGCTGGCTTCCGGCGCGATCTGGTCGGCGAGCGGCGTGGGCGTCCATCCTTCCGGTTTCCAGCCCGGTGCGGGACGGCGAATGATCTGTGCGCCAATGTTCATGATGATGAAGTAAACCCCGCCCAGCGCGAATAAGGTGTTGGCGACCCCGATGCGATCGATCAGGAATGCGTTGAGATAACCGGCGAGGAAGGCGCCGGCACCGAAACCCATGATCGCCATTCCAGTGGCCATGCCGCGGCGGTCAGGAAACCACTTCACCAGGGTGCTAACCGGCGCGATGTAACCCAGTCCGCAGCCAATACCGCCGATAATGCCCATACCCAGGAACACCATCCATTCCTGCTTGATCTGCAACCCGAGCCCGCCGATCAGCAGACCGGCCCCGAAAAAGGCAGCGGCGGCCGTGGCAGCCGCGCGCGGACCGCGACGCTCTACCCAAGGGCCCCCAAACGCCGCGCTTAGCCCTAGCAGCACCAGCGCCGCGCTAAACGTGATGTACGGCGCTTTGAACCACGCCAGCCACGAATCCGGCGCCGAGGTGGGGAACAGTGCGTTGATGGACCTGTTGAACGTGCTCCAGGCGTAGACCGAGCCGATACAAATCTGGACCAGAACCGCCGCCAGCGGAATCAGCCAGCGATTGAAGCCTTGTCGGGCGTAGCTGGAATCAGGAACCGCGTTCTGTAGGGTTGTTGCCATGGGTACATCTCTTTCTTCTGATGCCTCGTCAAGGATCTAGATAACCTAGTAACCTATATTCACTGTAGCTTTTTTGCAAGACACTAAAGCGTGTTGCTGTTTACGAAAGCTCGGGCGGGGTCACTCCTGAATGGGCGTATAACGAGGCCTTGGATTACCGTCTTTTTCGAAAGAGCGACGGATCCCCCGCCGAAATATTCGAAGCTGTCGGACGTGAGAGGCTGACCCATGCGCGTTTTCGCGTTATTCCTGATAACAGCTGCCGTTGTTTGCGCCCAAAGCCTCAACGGCTGGAAACTGGTCTGGGGCGATGAGTTCAATGCCGCGATGAACAGTCCGCCCGATCCGGCCAAGTGGAACTTCGACTTGGGCGGCGGAGGCTGGGGCAACGGCGAACTCAAGACCTACACCAATTCACCGGAAAACATTTTTCAGGATGGGCGTGGACACTTGGTGATTCGCGCA